>CAZPDR010000025.1:0-8795 GCA_964585495.1 uncultured Candidatus Bathyarchaeia archaeon | reverse complement strand
TCAGCCCCGACACCTCAACGTCCAGCTCCCCCACGAGCTCCAGCCTGGCCCCCCGAGCCCGCCCGCTCGTGCTCCTGTTGATGGTGCCCCTGAGCTCCCGCGGGCCCAGCTCCACGGAGGCGCTGGCCCACTCGTCCTCGTGCCTCACCGTGAGGCCAAGCCGCTCGCGGGAGAAGGCCACGTGCCCCGGATCTATCAGGGCCAGCACGAGCACCCGCCCATCGGCCTCAAGGCCAACCGCGGGCGCCTCTAGGTAGTTGGTGTTGGAGGAGGAGAAGATGGTGAAGCCCCTGGGCAGCTCGGCTAGCTCCACGCGATCCCTGAGCTCCCCGGGCCCGGTGGGCTCGAATACGGCCTTGTAGTAGTAATGGGTCGTGGTCCCCCTGCCGGTGGGGACGGATCTCCATGCCCCCAGCGCCCTGAAGACGCCGGGCACCACGCGCATGGGCCTGGGCAGCCGTATCGCGTCCTCGGAGGCGCTTAGGCCCGACATCAGCTCCTCGGCCAGAGCCCTGAGGCGCCCGAACGACCTTTGCTTCTCGAAGAACTTGGCCAGCGCCAGCACGTAGAGGGCCAGCATGATGGCCATGAAAGCGCCTAGTATCGTCTGAGGGGCTGCGGCCGCGATGAGCATGGCCATGAAGACGAGGATGGGCGCGAGCATGATGAGCATCAAGATGGCCATGGCATAGCCGGGCATAGGCCTCGGGATGGCGAGCTTGACCTCCATCACGACCTCCTATAGCTCCCAGAACTCCGATTGAATAAGCCTTGCGGTCCTCAGTGTCCTCTCGGCCTTCTCGCGCACCCTGCCGGGCGTCCCCGTGGGCTCGTCCACCAGCTCGTATTCCCGGCCCGTGAGGAGCGCTAGATCGGCCACGAACATCTTCCCTATGTGCCTGAGCGAGTAGCCGCCCTCCAGCACGGCCACCAGCCGTCCTCCGCAGGCCGCCTGGGCCAGGCTGGCCAGGAGGGAGAAGGCCCTGGCCTGCCCTATCATGGAGAGGCCCAGCCTGGCCACGGGGTCCGCGTAGTGCACGTCGAAGCCCACGGACAGGAGCAGGAACTGCGGCCTGTATTGCCTGACTATGGGGAGCACTATGTCCTCAAGGGCCCTGAGGTATAGGTCATCGCCCGTCAGGAAGGGGAGCGGCACGTTCACCGTGAAGCCGCGCCCCTCGCCAGAGCCGACTTCCTCCTCGAAGCCCGTGCCGGGGAAGCCTGTCGGGTCCTGGTGGAGGCTGGCGTAGAGCACGCGGTCCGTCTCGTAGAAGAGCTCCTGGGTGCCATTCCCGTGGTGGGCGTCTATGTCCACGATGGCCACGCGCTCTAGCCCGTGGAGCTCCAGGAGCCTCTTGGCCGCGAGGGCCACGTTGTTGAAGATGCAGAAGCCGCGGGCGTAATCGCGGCCAGCGTGATGGCCCGGCGGCCTCACGAGGGCCCAGGCGGCATCATAGCGGCCCTCCATCACCAGGTCCACGGCCTGGATGGCTGCTCCAGCCGCTAAGACCGCTGCCCTGTAGGAGCCCGGGCTGGCCACCGTGTCGCCCAGGTCCATGACGCCTCCGCCCAGCTCGCAGAAGCGCTTCACCCAGGCCACGTAACCTGGCTCGTGGACCATGGCCAGCTCCTCTGGCGTGGCCTCGCGGGGCTCCACCAGCTCGCAGGCGCCCGAGGCCAGGAGGCCGCTCTTCTGGAGCTCCCTTAACATGACCTGGAGCCTCTCCGGGCACTCGGGGTGGCCTGGGCCAGGCTGGTGCTCTAGGAAGGCGTCTGTGTAGAGGACTGCGACCTTCATGCCGCTCACGTGGTCTCCTGCCCCACGGCCTAGTGAAATGGCTTTCGCTACCCGAGGAAGGGCATGAGGGCCCAGGCAGCCAGGAGGGAGGCACCAGACGTGAGGACCGCGTAGACCGCGAGCCTGGGATACATCTCCGCCTGCCCGAGGCCGAAGTATTCGGCTGAGACGATGAAGCAGAGGTGGAGGGGCGATATCACGTATCCCACCACGGCGCCCGTGTAGATGGGCAGGACCTCGGCCAAGCTGAGGCCAGAGGGCAGGACCGTGATGCTCAGCATGGCGCTCCCCGTCATGAGGCCCAGCGCCAGGCAGAGGAGGGTGAGTGCCAACACCTCGGGCAGGGGAACACCGCTCAGCAAGGCCCTCAGGGCCTCGGAGGCACCAGAGGCCTTGAAGGCATCCCTGAACAAGAGGGCGAAGAGCACGGGCACGGCTAGGCTGTGGGCCTTGCTCTTCCTCAGCCCTCTAGCGGCCCCCGCCAACACCCCCCTCCCCTTGCCGTGCGCCAGCAGGAGGGAGGCCAGCAGGGAGCCGCAGACGGCTGGCGTTAGGCTGAGGCCGAGGGCGTTGAGCACGGGGGCCACCAGGATGGGCGCTAACCCCCTCATCAGCTTGAGGAAGGCCCCTCCCTTGCTGGCAGGTGCCTTGGGCTCCCTCCTCCCGCCTGGGCCCGCTTGAGGGAGGCAGCAGAAGGAGGCCACGTAGCTCGCGGCCAGGTGCGCCAGAGCAGCTGGCAGGAGGGCCGCGATGAGCAGGTAGAGGCTCACGTTCAGCATCCTCGGGCTGGCGAGGAGTATCAGAGCGGGCGAGAGCGGGTAGGCGAAGAAGTTGAAGTGCCTGAAGAGCAGGTTGGCGGTAGCTGGCCCTCTAGCGTCCATGCCGTGGGAGCGCCCCTCTTCCTCCACGAGGGAGGCCGAGAGAATGGCACCGCCAGGGATGGGCAGGAGGCCGAAGGTAGCGGAGGCCACGGCTATGAGGCTCTTGCCCTCCAGGCCGAGGGCGCGGAGGCCGCCCGTTATGTCGTCCACCTGGCCTAGCTCGCGCATCATGGCCCCCAGCACGGCAATCAGGGCCACGCTCGCCACCATGTCCCAGAGCTCAAGGTCCACCAGGCCGCTCCACAGGCAGCTGGCGAAGCCCTCTGGGCCGAGGGCGAGGAGGCCGAAGAGGACGAGGCCCGCCAGGATGCAGAGGCTTAAAGGGAGCCTGATGGCCGTGAGGAAGACCATGAGCCCTATCGCCAGGGCCAACCAGATGAGCACCAAGGAGGTCAAGCTCCCACCAGCCCTGCCCTGGCCAGGAAGGCCTCCAGGGCGCTCAAATCGCATTCGACCCTCAGCCTGATGGGCGTGATGGATATATAGCCTCTCCTGAGCGCCCCCACGTCCGTGTGCTCGGGGGCATCCAGGAACTCCGCCAGAGCCCAGGGCACGAGTATGAAGGAGCCATCCTCGTTCCTCAGGGCCTTCCAGAAGGGCACATCGAGCGGCTTAGTGAGGGCCACCTTCCCCGGGTCCGCGCCCACGGGCACGTTCACGGACAGGATGCTCACCCCATCGGGCATGCCTTCCTCAAGAACTGCCTTGGCCAGCTTGGCCGCGATTTGAGCGGCCACGGCCAGATCCCTCGCCAGCCTCTCCCCAGAGGGCCTTGCGCCCGGCTTGAGGGGGCCGTAGGACACGGCCAGAGCTGGCACGCGATGTAAGGCCGCCTGAATGGCCGCGCCCAGGGTGCCCGAGTGGAGCAGGTCCTCCAGGCCCACGTTGGGCCCGAGGTTGATGCCTGACACGAGCAGGTCGGGCGCCCCGCCGAGGAGCTCCAGGGCTATGAGGAAGCTATCCGCTGGCGTGCCGCTCGTGGTGTAGAAGGCCCTCAGGCCCTCCGGGGGCTGGAGCTCCCTCACCCAGAGGGGCTCAAGCAGGGTGATGGACTTCCCGCACCCGCCTATCCACCTGTCCGGCGTTACCACGAAGAGCTCCCCCAGGCCAGCTAGCCCCTCGGCGAGCGCCCTCAGGCCGGGCGAGTCAGGGCCATCGTCGTTGACCAGCAGTATCCTCTTCATCTCGCCCCACCCGGGGAGGCGCTAGCCCAAAGGCTTTTCCCGACCGAGCCTTACTCAGGGCTGAGGTGGCGGTCATGCCCAAGGTGCTTATCATCGTTGGCGATGCCGTGGAGGCCCAGGAGATATTCTACCCGTTCTGGCGCCTCAAGGAGGCGGGCGTTGAGGTGCACGTGGCCGCGCCCACGAAGAAGACCATCTTCACCGTCGTCCACGACTTCGAGCCGGGCTGGGAGACCTACACGGAGAAGCCCGGCTACCGCTTCGGGGAGCAGTGGGTGGACCTGGCCTTCAAGGACGTGAAGCCGGAGGAGTATGATGGCCTCATCATCCCGGGCGGGAGGGCGCCAGAGTATATACGCACCTACCCGGAGCTGGCGCCCGTAGTGAAGCACTTCTTCGAGGCCAACAAGCCCGTGGCCGCCATCTGCCATGGCCCGCTCGTCCTCACGGCCCTCGTGCCAGAGCACCTGAAGGGGCGGAAGATGACGGCCTACAAGGTCCTCAAGCCGGACATAGAGGGCGTGGGCGCCACCTACGTGGACGAGGAGGTCGTGGTGGACGGGAACCTCATCACCAGCCGCGCCTGGCCAGACCTGCCAGCCTTCATGCGCGAGTTCCTGAAGGCCATCGGCGCCTGAAGGCTAAGGGCCAGAAAATCTACATCAAAAACCTATTTTTCCCGCCCTATCGGCGTGGTTAGCCGACCTTATAGCCGCCAGGGCACGCTTGCCTTGAGACCCCGGGTCTTCAAAACAGGCAGACGAAGGTTCTCTGCAAGGCTTATAAAATCCCATGAGGACCGGGCACCCGGGCATGAGCGAGATACCCTACAGGGACGTGGTCGAGGGGGCTAAGTTCCTCATGAGGCTGTCCATGGAGAAGCAGCTGAAGCTCATAGAGCTCATCATGCGCTCCGTGCCTGCCAGCGTGGACGAGACCGTGAAGAGGATAGTGGAGGAGGTGGGCTCCACGGACCTAGAGGCCATAAGGGAGGTGCTGGCCTTCACCCTGGCCGTGATCAAGGGCCTGGCCCGCAAGGACCCGGCAGAGGTGATAAAGGACCTGAGGCGGATGGGCTTCACGGAGAGGAGCGCGAGGGCCATCGTGGAGAAGATCATGGAGGAGCTCCCGAGCGCTGAGAAGGACGCGGAGCTCCTGAGGGAGCTGGATGAGGAAGCCCTAACCAGGCTCCTTGAGACCTGGGTGAGGTTCTTCACGGGCGATTACCGGGACTTCGACGAGTGGTCGAGGGAGGCGAGGCTCTCGGAGCGCTACCTCCTGGCCGCCAGCAGGTTCATGGAGTCCGCCCTCAAGTCTGTGCTCTCGGGCGACATGTCCTTGAGGAGGCTGAGGGAGGCCCTAGTCGAGGACTACGGGTTCGAGGTCTCCAAGGCCTCTAGGATGACGGAGGCCCTGGACGCCCACATGGACCAGCTCTTCAGGGTGATGTTGTTCAAGTATCTCAAGCGCATCCTGGACGCCATAGAGTAGATAGCCTGGTGCGGGCACGCCTACAGGAACTGTGATATTCTATAGGGAATGTTGGTTTTCAACAAAAAATTTAAATAATAGCATTAACGGCCTAAACGGGGGCGAAGGACGTGAACTTGAGAGGAATACCCAACTATGATATAATACTGGCCAGTATGCTCTGTCTTTGCTGTTTTCTCATTATATGGGGGATAAGCATGGGAACATACGCATCGTTGACTATAATTGGCTATGCATTTAATCTGCTTTTGGCGATCGCCAACACATTCCTATCCTTCAGTATCAGCAGGGCCATGGTGATCTTGCGGACTGTGAAATCTCATGTGTGGAAAGGAAGGCTTAAGATATATCAAAAACTATGGCTTGTAGGAAGGCGCTATGGCAATTATGCCGCACTTTCTCGCTCAAACGTCATTCAGAAATACGAGGACCTTCTGGAGAAACGAGGAGGTATCTTCTTCTGCTCAACTGATATAAGAAGACTGTGGTTCCAATTAAAAGACGCATATGCGTGTGGAAATTGTGAGCAGTTCGATAAACTACTGGAAGAAATTTTAAACATCATAGAGGAGGAGGTTGGATGAAGCATGAGTGTTAATTGGCTCAGCTATTGGGGGCTGAAATACAATCCGTTTAGCCCATTAGAACTCTCATATCTTAAGAGACAGGACTTTGACGCGAAATTCATACGCATCCAAGCCGCTAAAGAACTAGAACAGCTCCTGATGGAGATATGCCGCGGGGAGATCGGTGGTGCCTACATAATCGAGGGAGCGTATGGTTCAGGCAAATCCACCCTCTTGAACTATGCTGCTAGGTTTTTAGAGACACAAATGGCTGACGCGAAGATGGTTCCTGTGTTTGTGAAGTTAACCGGTCTAGCCAACATAGATAACGTCCGAAAATGCGAGGAAGTAGTTAGGCAGCAGATGCTAGAAGGGCTCATTAATGCTGCTATCCGCTATCTGCCTCCTTACACGATAGATACAAAAGATATCAAGCATGCACGAGACCCCCTCAAGAAGTTCGTGCGTTTATTCGAGGAACAGGGCTATCGCATAGCCTTCCTGATAGACGAGCTAGATAAAGTTGATGAGAAGATAGCCAAGCTGTATATGTCAAAATATCAACCCACAGGGGAGGTCCTGTGGAAGAACGGGCATGTTACTTTCTGGACGGTCCACGTTGATTGGAAAACACACCAGGACCCGCGTCTCTCATTCATTCATAGGAGTATCCTGATACAACGATGGTTCCAGCCAGATATAGAGAGACTACTTGATAAAAGACTGAAGGCAGCTAGTATAGATGGAAGACTTAGTGTGTATGATGTTTTTGATGACAGTGCTCTTAGCAGGGTGTGGTCTCTTGGAGGTGGCTATCCTAGAGGAGTGCAGAAGGTGGCTGAGTTGTCCATGCGATGCGCTGCCAGGTGGCTGAGAGGAATGCAGAAGGTGGCTGAGTCGTCCATACGATACGTAGCAAGGATGGAAAAGATCACAGGCGAAACGGTTGATCTTGCGTGGTTGCTATATACCGAAAAATACCTGTATGAGGGCTTGTTGAACCGACTTGTCGAACTCCTCAAGCGGGACCAAGAATTAAATGAGATATATAATAAGATCACTAACGCCATAGCCGAGAACCCGGATGTCACCAATGCGATCATACAATTGATTGTGGAGGGAAAGGTGCAACGAAAAGAGTTGTCTGAGAAATCTGCGGAGTGTTTCGATAAGTTAGTGAAAGAGGGCATTATCAGGAGAATCGGTAAGCCTGGGAAGTTCGTCTATGTGCCGACGGGAAAAACCGAGCAGCTCTTTAGTAAGATATACGCTATCATTCAAAAGGAGGCTATTAGTTACCTGAGAATGCCTAAGAGGAAGAGAAGAAGGAGAGGAAAAATGGTAGAAATAGAATTAAAGAATTGGATTAAAAACCGCTTAAAGAAATTCTTCGTATATGCGATCGCGTATGGTTGATGGTGTCTTATTTTTATAATGCCGGGACTTTAAATCTGCTCACAAATTTAAATTGCCTCTTAGCCGAGGGAAGGCCACGAACTCTCAGGTGGGCAAGAGCTTGGGGAAGCGAGGGCGGCTGGCCAGGCTCAGGGAGGAGCTGGCGTTCGTGAGGAAGAACCTCCTGGTCCTGACGTTGAGCTGGGCCATCTGGAGCCCCTTCAGCCACGCCACCACGGTCTATGAGCAGATGTATATCATGGCCCTCGGGGCGGACGTGCTCCTGCTGGGCCTCATGGCGGCCGCCTCCTCCACCGTCCTCGGGCTGGCCCGCTTCCTGGGCGGATACCTGGCCGATAGATATGGCCGGAAGCGCGTGCTGGTCTCCATGACCTTCGTGTATTCCTCCGCCCTCTTCCTCTACGCGCTGGCGCCAGATTGGCGCTGGGTCCTCATGGCGGCCATCATAACCAACATCTGCCTCCTCTACCAGCCAGCCCTCTCGGCCATGCTATCGGACAGCGTGCCGCCGGAGAGGCGCGGCCTCGGCTTCGCTCTCGCGAGCTTCCTGCCCGAGCTCGTCTCCCTCCCCGCCCCCCTCCTGGCCATCTACCTGGTCAGCACCTACGGCCTCGTGCTCGGCATGAGGATAGCCTACGCGCTGCAGGCTGCCGCTGGCCTGGCGGCCGCCACCATCAGGCTGGCCCTCAAGGAGACCCTCAGGGCGGAGGCCAGGGAGGCTCCCTCCCTCAGGGACTTCCTCAGCGAATACAGAGGTGCCCTCGGCTTCGCCTCAAGGCGCCTGGGGAAGTTCATGCTCATCTCCATCTCCCTCAACCTGGCCATGGGCTTCACGAAGGTGGCCCAGCCTTTCGCGATGAATTACCTGGGCCTCTCGCTGGATGCCTGGGGCTGGCTGAACCTCCTGGGCGGCATCGTTTGGCTGGCCACCGTCCTCCCCATGGGCTACCTGGTGGACAGGCTGGGCAGACGGGGCTCCCTGGCCCTGGGCTTCTCCGCAGCCGCGATTGCCTTCTTGCTCCTCGCGCTGGCCAAGGACATGGCCCTCACGGGCTTCTGGCACCTGGCCTGCATCTTCCTCATCCTCTGGACGGGCACGTATCTCATGCACAACGCAACCTCGGCTCTTGAGGCAGATCTCGTGCCCAGGCCCTTGAGAGGCAAGCTCTCGGCCGTCCTGAGCCTGGTGGCCGACCTGGCCATAGCGTCCAGCTCCGCCGCCTGTGGCTTCCTCTACGAGAAGGCGGGGCCAGCCTCCGTGGCTGCGTTCTGCGCTCTCGCCTCGCTGGCAGGCCTCCTGGCCACGGGGACCTTCAGGGAGCCTGGGCGTAGGCACGAGTGAGGGAAGGGGTTTTAAGCTGGCCAGCTGACGCGCCTGAGGCGGGGAGAGACTTGCCCTGCACGGTAGTGGTGTGCGGCTTCTTCGGGGACACGGGCAAGGGCAAGGTCATATCCTACC
>CAZPDR010000024.1:0-8836 GCA_964585495.1 uncultured Candidatus Bathyarchaeia archaeon | reverse complement strand
TAGCTCTCGCCGAGGAACTCCGTGAGTTTCCTCTGCCTGAAGCCATCCCGCATGCTCATCACGTATTCTATGACCTCGTCTGGCGAGCGGAACCGGAGCTCCAGGAGGCGGGAGGGGCCCCAGCCCTGGCACTTCAGGCTCGCTATGATGGAGGCGACCGCGACGGCCTTCATCACGTCGCCCGTGCTGGCGTAGGTGGCCATGAAGGCACCGCACCAGGCATCGCCAGCGCCCGTGGTGTCCACCACCTCGCCCCCTGGCACGCGGAGGGCGGGCACCATCTGTATGCCCAGCTCCTCGCTGCTTATAATGGCCCCGAGCTCACCGAGCGTTATCACCAGCGTCCTGGCCTCTAGGAGTTCCACCGCCCGGGCCAGGGAGCGCACGCCCGTGAGAGCCCTGGCCTCCGCGTCGTTGAGGATGAAGAAGTCCGCCTCCCTGGCCACCTGCCTTATGGCCTCGCGCACCTTCCTGCCCTTCTTCATGTAGCCCTCCCACGTGTTCACGGATATGGTGGCCCCGGGGCTCCTAGCCCTTATGTGCCTTATCATGCGCAAGACCTTGGTAGGCCTCATGGGGGCTATGTGGACGAGCACATCGCCCGTGAGCCAGAGGTCGGGTATGGCCTTCACGCCTATCCTGGCCCCAGCGCCCAGCCTGGCCTCTAGATAGTGGGCGTTCCAGCTCTCATCATATCTTATGTGGAAGTGCGTGGAGGGCATGTCGTAGCGCTTGATGCCGCTCATGGGGAAGAACCTGAGCACCTCCAAGAACCCGTAATCGCGTCCTATGGCCGTGGCCAGGCGCACGTCATCGTAAATGGTCCTAGCGGCCAGGGCCGCGTAGAGGGCCGCCCCTCCCGGCTGGAAGCTCCGCCCTTTAGGCGTCTCCACGATGTCCATGGAGACGTGCCCCACGAAGACCAGCGGCCTCCCCATCCCGCGCCCGCCTTAGCCAGCTGGACGAGAGCGGAAAAAGCGTTCGTTGGGGCATGTGGCGAAAAGCCCTTTAAGCCCCTCAAGCAGCCTGCGATAGGTTGATGTAGCTTGGCCGTGCTCTTCGGGTGCGTGCTCCGGGAGGAAGAGGCCCCGGGGGTGGCGATCGCCGCCCTCAGGAGGGCGTCCTTCGTAGGACATGACTCCTCCGGCCTCGCGGTCATAAGGGACGGAGAGCTGGTGGTGGAGAAGGACGCGGTCGGCATAGACGAGCTCGCTGGCAGGCTGGACCTCGGGGGGCTCAGGTCTAAGATTTGCGTAGGGCACCTGCGCTGGGCCACGCACGGCGCCCCCTATCGCGGGAACGCCCACCCGCACGTGGGCTGCGAGGGGAAGGTGGCCCTCGTCCATAATGGCATCATAGCGAACGCCATGGAGCTCCGCCGCAACCTTGAGGGCCGTGGGCATAAGATAGCGTCGAAGACGGATAGCGAGCTCATGGCCCACCTGGTGGAGGAGAGACTAGCAGCTGGCTCCGGCCTAGTAGAGGCTGTCTCGGGGGCCGTCTGGGAGGCGGAGGGCTCCCTGGCCTTAGCACTGCTCTACGTGGAAGAACCTAACCTGCTGATGTGCGCCTGCAGGAACTCCCGCCTCTTCGTGGGCCTCGGGCCAAAGGGGGCCTTCTGCTCCTCTGAGCTAGCCTGCCTCCACGGCCTGGTGGACCGCTACACGTGCCTGGGGGATGGCGAGCTAGCGCTCCTCAGGCCCGAGGGAATCGAGGTGAGGTCGCCCGATGACCCCAAGGAGAAGGTGGAGAAGCCCTTCGCGCCCTTCGATTTCGACCTAGAGGCGGCCAAGAAGCTGGGCGAGGACCACATGGTGCTGAGGGAGATCAAGGAGCAGGCCCTCCGGCTGGCCGACACGCTGAGGCTCCAGGAGTTCTACCTAGAGCAGATGGCCCTCCTCCTCGCCCGCTCTGAGGAGATATTCCTAGTCGGCAGGGGCTCCGCCTACAACGCCTGCCTTGCGGCCAGCTACCTCTTCTCCTCTATCGCCTATCAAGCTGCTCACCCGGTCCGCCTGAGCGATTTCGCCGAGCACTACGGCGATGCCCTGGGCGTCCAGACCACGGTCCTGATAGTAGATAGCCTAGGCGAGGACGGGAGGGAGGGCGAGAAGGGCGACCTAGAGGCCCTGGTGGAGCTGGCCCGCTCCAAGGGCTCCACCGTGCTCAGCATAACGAACAGGCTGGGCGCCATCCTCACCCGGATGTCCAGGATCTACCTCTGCCAGCACTCGGGCCCGCCGCTGGGCGTGGTCTCCATGCGCGACTTCACGGCCCAGGTGCTCGCCCTCACCCAGCTGGCCCTGAAGATGGGGGAGCTCCGGGGCAAGATAGGGCACGTGGAATTGGAGGAATACCACGAGGCTCTTGAGGAGGTGCCGAAGCTCGTGGAGAAGACCATAGAGCTCTCCATGCCGGTGGCCGAGGAGGTGGCCAAGGAACAGGCCTCCAAGCCCTTCTTCTTCGTCCTGGGCCGCGGCATAGGCTACCCAACGGCCCTTGAGGGCGTCCATAAGCTCATGGAGGTGGCGGGCGTGGCGGGCCTCTCCTACCCGGCTGGCGAGTCGAAGCACGGCCCCATAAGCCTGGTGGAGGAGGGCTTCCCCGTCATCTTCGTCTGCCAGAAGGACGAGACGCACGAGACCATCATAGGCAACATCATGGAGATGAGGGCGAGGGGGGCGCACATCATCTCCGTGGCCGAGGAGGATGACGAGGAGGTGAGGGAGCTCTCCCACGACCTCCTGCCCGTGCCGAGCGAGACGCCAGCCTTCCTCACGCCCGTGGTCTACGTGGTGCCCCTGCAGCTCCTGGCCTACTACATGGCCTTGGCGAGGGGCGTGAACCCGGACGAGAGGCCCGCTCGCCCCTGAGGTCCTCAGGAGCTCCCGGCCTCCCGCGCTAGCACGAGCCGCTCCCGGACCGAGTCCACCTCCACTATGCGGCAGTTCTCCACGCGCACCTCCCGGCCTATTATGGACCTGAGCACCACGGCCCCGCTCTCCTCACGGGCGTAGACCACGTCCTCGGCCACCACCTGCCCTCCCAAGAGGACCTTGAACTCGCACACGACCAGGCCCTCCGGGAGAGCATGCCCTGCTCGGCAAATAAGGCTGGCCTTGGTCAGGAGGGGGGCCTTGAGCTCAGGCCTAGGGCCTCCATCAATACCCTGAGGACCTTCTGGCCAGCCTCCTTGTCCTCAAGGGGCATCGCGACCTTCCCCAGGAGGCAGGCAGCCTTGATGCCAGCCTCGGCGGCGAGGGCGGATATGAGGCCCGTGGGACCTACTATGCGCCCGGGCGGCATGATATGGGCGCCAGCCCTCAGGAAGAGCTCCCCCAGCTCCTCAGAGGTGAAGGCCACGAACACGCCCTTGGCAGCCCTCCCGGGCGCTAAGAAGCCCCCCACGCTGACCACGGCCTCCGCCCCAAGCTCCTTGGCCAGCTTAACCACGTCCTCGCAGATCTCGTAGTAGGCCGTGAGGTCATCGTGAGGTGGGAGGGCGTCCCCGATGACGATCACCAGGTTGGGTTCCGCCTTCTCGGCCGCGTAGAAGGATATCTTGGGCAGGCGGCAGATGCCCCTCTCCACGATGACGTAATCTGGCAGGCTGGGGGAGATGAGTTCCGCGAAAAGGGAGCTCTCCAGGGCGCGGGATAGGTAGCGGGCCACCTGCTCTCCCACGCCCCCCACGCCAGGGAAACAGCTTATCACGAACGGGGAGCGGAGCGCGGGCCTGTAGAAGAACCGCACCATGGACCTCTTCATGCTTGCCCATGGGGCCGTGAGGCGCTTTATATGCATTTCCCCGAGCCCTGGCCGAGGCCCGCGATAAGCATAAGTGCCGGGGGCGCCCTCTAGGGCGTGGCGATGAGGAGGACTTACCCGGCTGATGCGTGAAGAATCAGGGTTAGGCTGAGCCACTAACTACCGCTTTTATCCTGGGGGTGGAGTGGAGCACGGTGAGCGCTTGAGGGTGATAGCGGCTGACTCTGGCTGCTCCATCTTAGATGAGCGCTACGAGCCCACCTGCGTGGTCTGCACCGTGGCCGTGCTGGTGGAGCCGCCCTACCGGGCCCCAAAGGCCACGCTGGCCGAGGCGCACTTCTGGCCCATAAGCGATAGCTATGGCGTCCTAGTCAAGGAACTTGAGTTGGCCAGGCGCCTCTTAGAGGCCCACCGGGCCGACGTGATCCACTTTGACGCCAGCCTGAGGCGTGCCCGGCTGGACGAGGTCAACATCACCGACATAACCAGGTATTGGCCAAGGCTCCAGGAGGGAGCGCGGTCCCGCCTGACGCGCATCTTCCACCACCTCAAGTTCATGGCCTCGGAGATCACGGCTAGAACGGGCGTGCCCGTGATCGCGATCGGGAAGGACAGCGTGCCCGTGAGGATAGCCGAGCTCTGCTGCGGTGCCTTCGGCCTCCTGACGGCTGCCAGGAGGGCGCTTGAGGAAGGCAGGGAGCTCCTGCTCGGCCTGCCGATGAGGTGCGTGGTGAGCATGGCGGGCGACATGGTGGTCGCCAGGTCCCTGCTGCCAGCCGAGCACGACATCATGGGCTTGGCCAGGGATGAGGAAGGCGTCCTGAGCCGGGTGGCCCTCACGGACATGCCCAACCCGACCTTGAGGGGCTTCCGCATGGTGCTGATAGAGCCAAGGGGATGAGGGAGACGAGCGGGAGGTGCCTTCAGGAGCGTTCCGCCAGCCTGAGGATGGACGAGGCTATCTCGCTTAGCGCGTCCAGCCTGTTGGCCAGCCTCCGCGTGAGCTGGAGCTTCTCCCTGTAGGATGGCTCCTCCAGCAGGGACATCAGCGCCTCCTTCACGCGCTCGCGGTAGATTTCCTCTTGGAGGAGGACCTCGGCCACGCCCACCTCCTTGGCCCGGTAGGCGTTCACCATCTTCTCCGTGTGGCTGGGCGGTGGCACGATGAGCATGGGCTTGCCGAAGGCCATGCACTTGGTGATGCCGCCGTGCCCTCCCCTGAGGATGGCCACATCACATGCCTTCAGGTAGGAGTAGAAGTCGTCCACCCAGTAGTAGACGCGGAAGGAAGGGCTGTTCACGAGGGGGCGCTCGCCCCTGTCCGGCAGGCCCAGGCTGACCATCACCTGGAGGTGGTTGGTGAGGCCTCTAAGCACGCGCAGCATGGACTTGAGGAAGTGCGGCCTCTCCTCAAGCGCGCCAGTAACAGGCATGAAGATCAGCGGGTCCTCTGGCCTGAAGCCCAGCTCCTCCTTCAGCTCCTCCTGGCCCGGGAGCTCCTCGGGCCTCTTGGTCAGGATGGGGCCCACGAGGTGCATCTTCCTCCTCATGCGGTCTGGTGCGGTCAGGTTCATGCGCGATATGGTGAAGGGCTCTGGGTAATCGGGCACGAATATCTCATCGGCCAGGAGCCACACCTCCCCCAGCGTGGCCAAGAGCCCGGCCTCGGCCAGCCTGGAGACCCTGAGCATGCGCTTCTTCCTGGGGACGAAGACCCTGGCCTGGTTCAGCAGGCAGACGCAGGGGAGGCGGGCCAGCTTCGCGGCCAAGATGGCCATGGCCCTCGTGTCCGAGATCACCACGTCCGGCCTGAGGCACATCATATACTTCAGGTCGTGGGCGAGCTGCTTGGCCACTATGGAGGGCAGGCGGGGCGTTATGTAGCAGAGCGTCCTCTCCACATCTATCTCGCCATTCCTCTTCATCACGAGCCTTATCCTGGGTATCTCAAGGGCCTTGAGGCCTGACCCCCTGGCATAGGATAACCCCTCGCTGTAGGTGGCGAAGTAGGCATCTACATCCGTCAGCTCGCGCAGCCTCCTCAGCACGGCCTCGCAGCGCACGATGTGGCCTAATCCCATGCCGCAGGGGGCGAAGTAGGCCCTCAAGGCCGCGGTGCCCATGCCACCTGCACATATAAGGTGTTTGAGAAGAACCGCTCCTCCTGGCCTAGGCTTAAATGCTCGCGCGGGAAGCAGAGAGCTGGTGTCGGCCTTGTCCTCCTACGAGCCCAGGTGGAAGGTGCTCTCCGACCTGCTGGTGGAGCTCCGTTCCAAGGGGGCCGAGATACCGCCCGAGGTGGTTAGGGACCTCAGGCTCGCCCGCTCCCTCATAGAGGCCATGAAGGTCAGCCCCCACGAGAGCGTGGTGGCCAGGCTGGACGAGCTGCTCTTCAACGTGGAGGCCTACCTCCTGGCCGAGGCAGAGGCCACGCTGGGGCCGGAGGGGGCCAGGGAGTGGAGCAGGAGGCTTGAGGAGGCCATGACCACGCCGCCCACGGCAGCGCGGGAGGAAGCCGAGGTGCGCTTCAGGCCGGGCCTCCCGCGCGGCGAGCACTGGGTCCGCGTCCGCATATCTGAGGAGCTGCCGAGGGAGCTGCTTGAGCAACTCGCGGCCGAGGAAGGTGTGAAGGCGAGCCTCCAGCCAGATGGCTACATCCTCGTGAGCGGGGAGAGGGAGAAGGTGCGTTCCTTCATAAGGCGCTTAGCCGAGCACGCTAGGCCCAGCTCTGCCTGAGGGAAGCTCGGCCTCCCTACCTTTTCCTCAGGTCCTCCACGATGAGCTCCGCCACCCTCTTGCCCGAGAGCAACATGCCCCCGAAGACGGGCCCCATCCTCGGCAGGCCGTGGAGGGTGGCCACGGCCATGCCAGCCACGTAGAGGCCCGGGCAGACGCGGCCCGTGCGCTCTACCACGAGCTTCTCGCCCTCTGGAGCCCACATGGGCCCGTAGCCCTGGAGCTCCAGCCCTAAGCCCGGCATGCGCTTGACCGCTAGCGCCAGGACCTCGGCATCATGGCCCGTGCAGTCCGCTAGCGCACGGCAGCGCACGCCCATGGGATCCACGTGGAGGCCCGAGAGCTCCACAGCGCTCCACTGCACCACGGCCCCCTCCACGCGCAGGGGCTCGGCCCTGAAGATGAGGTCCACGATGGAGACGCCCAGCACTATCTTGGCGCCAGCATCTATGGCCGCGGAGGCCAGCTTGGCTATCATCTCGGCTGCATCGGCCACGTAGAGGCCCGGCCTCACCTCCGCCAGCCTGCAGCCTATCTCGGCCAGGAGCTCGTGAGCAGGCGCCTCCACGACCGTCTTGTGGAAGAGCATGCCTCCCCCGCCTATGCCGCCGCCGAAGGAGAGCTTCTTCTCGAAAACCACGGTCCTCAGGCCAGCCCTGGCCGTGTAGATGGCCGCTGTGAGGCCCGAGGGGCCAGCGCCAGCTATCACCACATCCGTCTCGGCCAGGTCGAGCCAGTCCTCCAGGGCCGCGGCCACGATGGCCCTCGTTACCTCCTCCTCGGAGAACTCCACCAGCTCGGGTTGGAGCTCCTCTGGCTGGGCCAATAGACTCACGCCCACCACCTCAGCTGAGGCCGGCTAAGGCCCCCTTCAGGCCCCTCACTATGGCCTCTAGGACCACCTTCACCTGGCCCAGGTGGAGGCCTAAGGCGAGGAGCGTGAGGCCCGTGGTGGCCAGGAGGATGCCCACTATCCTCTTCTCCCAAGGCCCCAATCTCCCGACCTCAACCGCACGGTCAGATAGGCCCCCTTAACCCTTTCCCCGCGCCTCGCCAAACCCTTAACTTCCGCGCGAGCGCGGGGGGCGGGGTGGCCGGAGATGGTCAAGCTCTCGCCAGAGGAATACCTGGCCACGCTCAAGGAGCCGGAGAGGCGCGTTTACGTGAACGGCCAACGCGTGCCCGACCTGGCCAAGCACCCCATCACGGCTGGCGTGGTAAAGGTCATGATGCGCTCCTACGAGATGGAGCAGGACCCGACCTACAGGGGCGTGCTCACGGCCAAGTCCTTCCTCACGGGCCGGGAGATAAGCAGGAGCATCAGCGTCCACCGGAGCACGGACGACCTAGTGAAGCGCGTGGAGATGGGCCTCATCTACTCGCGGGAGTTCGGCACCTGCTACTACGCCTGCCCGGGCTGCGACATCCTGACCGCCTTGGCCGCCACCACGTGGGAGATGGACCGCGAGCTGGGCACCGATTACCACTCGCGCCTGAAGGCGTTCATCAGGGAGCTTGAGGAAGGCGACCTGAGGTGCTCGGGCGCGGTAACGGACCCGAGGGGCGACAGGAGCCTTAGGCCATCCGACCAGCCTGATATGTTCGTGCGGGTGGTGGAGGAGCGCTCTGACGGCCTTGTGATAAGGGGCTGCAAGCTCCACCAGAGCGGTGCCTGGGCCAACCACTACCACCTCGTCATGCCAAACGTGGCCCTGAGGGAGGGGGAGGAGGAGTTCGCCATCGTGTGCGCTGTCCCAGCTGGCGCGGAGGGCGTGAAGTATGTGTGCCAGTATAACTTCTACAGCGCCTTCCGAGAGTCGGCCAAGCCTGAGGAGGTGCCGAACTGGCCCTACGGGTTCAGGGAGACGTGCATGATAATCTTCGATGACGTCTTCGTGCCCTGGGACCACGTCTTCATGCACGGCGAGGTGGACTACGCCCTCCCGCTCGTTACGCGCTTCGCCAACATCCACCGCATGATATGCGGTGGCCCCTGCAAGGCTGGCTTCCTGGACATCCTCGTGGGCGCCATGGCCCTCATGGCCGACTGCCTGGGCACCACGAGGGCGAGGCACATACGCAACTACATCACCCGCACGGTCGTGCTGAGGAACGTCATCTACGCCTGCGCCCGCATGGCGGCCCTGGAGGGCCACGAGGATCCAGAGGGCTCGGGCTTCTACACGCCGGACGTGATTTACGCGAACATGGCCAAGCTCCTCACGGCCGACTACTTCTACGAGGCCGTGAAATACGCTTGCGATGTGGCTGGCGGCCTGGTGGTAACGGCGCCCACCATGAAGGACATGGAGAACCCGGAGGTGGGCGAGGC
>CAZPDR010000023.1:0-8898 GCA_964585495.1 uncultured Candidatus Bathyarchaeia archaeon | reverse complement strand
AGCAGGCAGGACATGTGCCCCCTCAGGCTTGAGAGCCCCTCCCTGGCGAAGGCGAGATACAAGGACTTCCTCCGCACCTGCAAGCAGCTCAGGAGGGGCGTGAACGCCGTCTGCCCATATTACGAGGCCACCTACCGCTCCAGGTTCAAGCTCAGCTCGGCCACCCGTGCTGCCGTGGCCCGCGCCCTCAGGACGGGCGCCACCCTCCCGGGCGAGCTGGTGGAGCTCTGCCGCGACCTGGGCATCTGTGCTTACGAGGCCGTGAAGTGCGTGGCTAGGAGGGCGGACATCCTCGTGGGCAACTACAACTACCTGCTCCTAGAGCCCGTGAGGGAGGCCATCCTCTGGCGCTTCGGCGTGGACGACCTAGGGGAGCTGAGCTGCGTGATAGATGAGGCCCACAACCTGGACAAGTGGGCCGTGGAGATAATGTCGGATGAGGTATCGAGCTTCTCCTTCAGCCGGGCGGCCAAGGAGGCCGAGGAGTTCGAGGTGCCGGACAGAGGCCTCATGGCCGAGATGGCCGAGCTGGTGGACGACATGGGGCACGAGACCTACAGGCTCTACGGGCCGGAATACGAGCGCCTGGTGGATCCAGAGCTCGTGGCCGACATGCTCTTAGATAGGCTGGGCCTCACTAGCAAGCGCGTCCTGCTCTCCCTGCTCAGGCTGCTGGAGGACGAGGGCGATAGGGTGCGCCTCGCAAGGGCCGAGGAGGGGCAGGCGCCTATCTCATACGTGGGGAGGTGCGCCAGCTTCCTCCGCGACTTCCTCTCCTTCTCAGGCCGCGAGTTCGCCCACTACTCCCTGGCGCTGGAGAGGGATGGGCAGGTGAGGGGGCGCCTGGGCGTGAGGTGCCTGGATCCCTCCATGACCACGAGCGTGCTGAACGACCTGCGCTCCGCCCTCCTCATGAGCGGCACCCTCTGGCACCGCGATTACTACGTGGAGGTGCTCGGCCTGGACAGGGAGCGGGTGAAGTTCATGAGCGTCCCCAGCCCCTTCCCCCGTGAGAACAGGCTCCTCCTGGTGGACAAGGCCGTCTCGACCAAGTATGAACTCCGCGTGGAGCGGGAGTATGAAGCCATAGCCAGGCGGCTGGGCGTGCTCGTGAAGGCCATAGGCGGCCGTGTGGCCATCTACTTCCCCTCCTACGACGTGATGGAGGAGGTGCTGAAGCGCCTCAAGCTCGACGTGCCCCACCTGGCCGAGGAGAGACGGACGCGCGTGGAGGAGGTGATGGCCTTCATGAGCTCCCACGAGCGCTGCGTCCTCCTGGGCGTGGCGAGGGGGAAGGTGAGCGAGGGCGTGGACCTCTCGGCCGGTGGGCGCGGCCTCCTGTCGGGCGTCATCATAGTGGGCCTCCCCTACCCGAGGAAGACAGGCCTCCAGGAGGCCCTCACGGCCTACTTCGAGGAGCGGTTCGGCCGGAGGGGCTGGCACTACGCGAACACCGTGCCCTGCCTCATAGCCCTCGCCCAATCGGCAGGCAGGCTCCAGCGCAGCCCGAGCGACCGGGGCGTGGTGGTCATCATGGACAAGCGGGCGGCTGGCAGGTTCAAGCGCTACCTGCCCAGGGAGTGGCGAGCGGACATGGTGGCCACGCAGAACCTGGAGGCGCTCGTGCAGGCCATAAGGGAGTTCATGGGAAATTCGGGAGCTCCTGCTCAGCGCTCCGCCTGAGCCTTGGCTCCCATTCTAGTCCTAATGGCCAACCACATCAGCCTCCGGGCCTTCTCCTCCACCATCGGGCGTTGAGGTGGCCAGCCCGTTAATAAGGCTTGATGCGCTTGCTCCTCCCGGGCTCCGTGAGGCCTTGAGGCTCGCAGCGCTCATCTCGGGCGGCAAGGACAGCGTGCTGGCCCTCCACCACGCCGTCTGGGAGGGGCACGAGGTAGCCTACCTCATCACCATGATGCCGGAGCGCGATGACAGCTGGATGTTCCACGTGCCGAACCTGCACGTGATGCCGCTCGTGGCCGAGGCCCTGGGCATCCCCCTCGTGAGCAAGCCTACCTCCGGCGTGAGGGAGCGCGAGCTTGAGGACCTGAAGGCGGTTCTGGCGAGCCTGAACGTGGATGGCGTGGTCTCGGGCGCAGTGGCCTCGCGCTACCAGAAGGAGCGCATAGACAGGATATGCGAGGAACTTGGCCTTGTGAGCTACGCGCCCCTCTGGGGCAGGGATGAGCTCTCGGTCCTCAGGGAGCTCCTCGACGCCCGCTTCGAGGTCATCTTCGTGGGCGTGTTCGCCTACGGGCTAGATGCCTCCTGGCTGGGCCGTAGGCTGGACGAGGAGGCCGTGGAGGAGCTCCTGGCCCTTAAGGAGCGCTATGGCATTTCCCTGGTGGGCGAGGGGGGCGAGTATGAAACGCTCGTCTTGGACGCGCCCCTCTACCGGGCTAGGCTTGAGATAACGGATTACGGGGTCCGCTGGGATCCCTACCGGAACGCAGGCGTGCTTGAGATACGCTCGGCTCGGCTGGTGCCCAAGGAGAGGGAGCCCGAGTGCTGACGTAGGCTCGTGGTCGTGAGCTCAGCCTTTTTAAGGGCTAGCAGGGGCCAGCTACATACCAATCAGCCCCGCTAGTGGCGGGGCTCAGGCCAGGAGGTGGTCGTGGTGGCCAGGGGGCCGGGGGAGAGGCAGGCGGGAGGTGGCGTCCTCCTCGCTCCTCTCAGCCGACCCTCGGGCTTCCTGGCCTGCTTCGCCCAGGCCCTCGGGGCGCTCGCCATAGATGCCGCTGGCCTGGTGGCTGGCCTCATCTTCGCGGCCGCTCTGGAGCTCCTGCCCCATGAGCTCTGGTCCATCGTGGCCTACCCCTGCGTGCTCACGGCCAGGGGCATGGTGGGGGGCGTCTTCTGCGGCCGCCTCTCCTCCGCCCTCTGGCTTGGCACGGTGAGGCCGGGCTTCCTGGGCAACACGGAGGAGTTCAGGACCTTATACCGGGCCGTCATGGTCCTAAGCGGCCTCGCCTCCCTCCTCATGGTGGGCTCCATAGGCCTCTACGGCCTCCTTTGGGGCCTGAGGGCCGCCCAAGCGCTGGACATGGCCGCGGCCATCATCACCACCATGGCGCTCGCCTTCCTGCTCGCCACTCCCATCTCGGCCCTGGCGGCCTTCACCTCCTTCAGGCGCGGCCTAGACCCAGACGTGATCACCTACCCCGTGGGCTCCACCAGCTCGGACATCGTGGTGAGCGCCTGCTACGTGGCCACGCTGGCCCTCATGGCCCAGGGGCCGCTCGGGAGGGCCCTGTCCTACGCCATCTGCACCGCCTTCTTGGCCGCCTGCGCCCTCACGGCCATTGTGGAACGGAGGAACGCGGGCTTCAGGAAGACGCTGAGGGAGGCCGTGGCCTCCTCGGCCGCCGTCGCGGCCATTTCCGGTGGCACGGGCACGCTGCTGGGCCAGATGAGCCTCACGGTCGGCCTCCGGCCAGGGGTGGCCATGGCCTACCCGGCCATCATAGGCACGGTGGGGGACGTGGGCTCCATCGTGGGCTGCACGGCCACCACTAAGCTCTGGTCGGGCGAGCTGGAGGCCAGGCTGAGCTCCCTGAAGGGCCATGCCCGCGAGATAGCAGCTGCCTGGGCGGCCTCGGCCCTCATGTTCACGGCCTATGCCCTCATCGCCTCCCTGGTGGGCGGGCCAGCCGAGCTGCCCTTCCTCCTGACCGCCTTCCTCCTGGCCAACCTCATGGCCGTGGGGGCCACCGTCCTCCTGGCCTTCCTAGCTGGCATGGCCACCTTCAGGCGTGGCCTGGACCCAGATAACTTCGTCATACCCATCGAGTCCTCCGCGGCCGACGCCATAACCACCTGCTCGCTCCTCGTGGCCACGAGCTTGGCCATGGCCTTTGGGGTCAGATGAGTAACTCCCGGGCATTAAGCGCCCTTACCCGCTCCTCATCATCCCCGCCCTACGCACGCCCACGGCCCATATAGGCTTACCCATCACTGCCCCAGCACGGAGGGATGCACTAGCGGTGATAGGATAAACGTGGTAAGTGATAATCAAAGGTTTTTATGGGCCAGCTGGGCCGCTCAGGCGGGTGCGCTGAGATGGCGCAGGCGATGGCCCTCCTAGAGCGCCGGGAGGTCGCCAGGCCCATCTCGCGCATGACGTTGGCCGATTTCCTGGCCTCCGCTGGCGTGCTGAAGGCAGCGCGCAGGGGGGAGCTCCTAGTCCTAGTGAACGGCAGGGTGGTGCCGCCCAGGGCGTTCAGGAGCACGGTGGTCGATGAGGAGGCGAAGGTGGTCGTGCTCAGGCCCCTCGTGGGTGGATAAGGCGCTATGGAGCGGCAGGGCATCCCCGTGAGGATAGGGAGCTGGGAGGTCAGGCCCGCGGGGCGTTCGCTGATCCTCAGGTCGGGAGATTTAGAGATCACGGTGCCCTTCCGCGATAAGGCCGATCGGCTCAGCTTACGGCTCCTCACCGACATGATCAAGCTCCTCGACCGCCTGCTCCAGAAGGGAGGTCTGGAGTTCAGGGGCCTCGCCTACGTTAAGCTGACCTTAAAGCGCCTAGATGAGAAGAGGTGGCTGCTCTCCGCGAGGGGGGAGGTAAGATACGATGTAGAGCTGACCACCGAGGAGGCCCTGCTGATGGCCTTAGCCGTGAAGGACGCGGGCCTCCCGATATGGCCCCCAGAGCAGGACGTGGAAGAGTTGCTCCTCATGCGAAGCAGGGTCTTTGATGACATCGAGGAGGTCATGGGGCCTCGCTTCTCAGCCCTAGCCCGCTTATTCGATCCCCTCACACGCCTAGGTCCCCCCATCGCCTGGAGGCGTGTCGTCGCCGTCGTGATGAGGGATAGGCTGGAGGAGGCGGAGATATGCCAGGATGGCGCGGTGGCCGTTCTAAGGCCTGGGGAACAGGATTTCGTGCTGACGCTCACGCGGGCTGGGGGATCAGGGCTCCTCGGCCTGCTCAGCAGGCTCTCGGAGGTGCTGGGATACCGCGAGCTTAGAGTAAAGGCGGACGTGGCGGCCCAGCTCCTCATCGGCGAGGAACCCGTGGACGAGCTGTTGAGCCAGTCGGAGGCGGCCAGGCGTGCGAGGAGGTTCCTGATCAGAGAAGTCTTCGGGATAGATGTGCCAGAGGATGGCCCTGCTGAGGTCCACATCAAGAACAAATACGGGCGCTGGACCGTATCCCTTGACGATGGGTGCCTGGAGCTAAACGGCATCCACATATGTATAATGCAGAGGGGGCCGAGGCCCTACGGGGTGATCCAGCTCCCCGGCATCGGGCGCTTAGAGTTAGACGAGATGACGGCTAAGGTGCTCAACGCGGTGGCCGTGGCCCTTCGGCCTGAGAAGGTGCGCGACCGAGCTCTTAAGAAGCAGATCGAAAAGGCCCGGAGGATGACTGGCTTCAGGAGGATATTAGGCAGGGTGGTGAGGAGGCTTCTCAGGCTCCTCGGCGTGCGGGCGGGGGAAATCCTAGCGCTCACCGCGTGCCCATTTGTGCTCTAGGCTGTAGTGGCCCAGCTTCTCCAACAGGTCGGGGCACCTCTCTACGGCCTCCTGCACGAGGTGCAGATACCTGGCCACGCGGGCGGCCTCCTCGCCCACCTCTATGAGGCGGCCCTCTAGGACCACGTAGTGCTTCACGGCTATATCGCGCACCTTGGCCACGAAGAGGGCCTCGTTCAGGGCCATGTGGAGGAGAAGGCAGTGGGGCGAGCCCTCTATGCTGACCACCACTATTTCCACGGGCCTGGAGCACGTGATGGCCGAGGCCAGCTTGCCCATGAGCATGGTGGGGTTCTCCGTCTCCGGGCAGCAGGTGAAGGCCACGCGCCCTTCCGCCAGCTCCTCGAAGACCTCCGGGTAGATGTTCTTCACGCACTCGGCCGCCAAGAGCACCTTGGCGCCCCTGAGGATGGGCGCCTTAACCCAGGTCTCCGTCATCTTCATGCTCCATCACCGCGCGAGCTGGCGGCCCCACGAGGGGTGATAAGGTTTTGCAGCAGGTGCTCAGAAGGAGGAGCCTACCAGGGCCTGGACGCGCGCTCCTCCAGCTCCCCGTGCTAATAAGCCCCTAGCCCCTCGCCAGCTCCCTGGCCTTCTCCCTGGCCTCCCTCAGCACCCTCTCTATGTTGGACCAGTGCGAGCCCTGCCAATAGATCTGGCCGCAGCCTGTGCAGCGCCAGAAGCGCTCGTATCGGCGCCAGGAGCCCTCGGGCACCAGCCCCCTCACGTCCTCCTTAGGAACCTCCACCACGGGCGCGTTGCACTTCGGGCAGCGGGAGCTGGCCATGTCCACGCGGAGCTCCAGGCCCAGCTTCACGGCCAGGAGGGCCAGGCGCTCGGCCTCGCTGGAGCCCTTCACCAGGACGGCCCTCAGGCCCGAGAGGGCGGCGCGCCTGTAGAGCTCTACATCGGCCGTGAGGAGCACGCGGTCCTCCCTGGCCGCCCGGGCCAGGAGCTCCTCATCGCTAGCATCGCGGCCATACTCGGCATCGTGGCCCAGGAGCCTCAGCCAGCGGGCGAGCTTCCCCAGCATGGCATCTACCAGGAACCTCACGGCCCCGGCCTCCCAGCACCCTCGGGCCTCACGACCGTGCCGGTGCCCTTCTCGGCCACTACCTCGCCATGCGAGAAGGCTAAGCGGCCGTTCACGATGGTCATGACGGGGCGCCCCCTCAGCCGCATGCCCTCGAAGGGCGAGTAATGGGCCTTGGAGAAGAAGGCCCCCGGGTCCACGAGCACCTCGGCCTTGAGGTCCACGAGCACGAGGTCGGCTGGCCAGCTTACCTCAAGCCTCCCGCGCCTCAGCCCGAAGACGCGGGCCGGGTTCTCGCACACCAGGCGCACGAGCTCGGCCAGGGAGAGGCGCTTGGCCGCGACCTCGTTGAGGAGGAGGGGCAGCAGGGTCTCAAGCCCCGGGAAGCCGGGAGGCGGCTCTGGCCCCAGCTTCTCCTCCAGCGTGTGGGGGGCGTGGTCGCTGGCCACCACGTCCACCAGGCCTGAGTAGAGGGCTTCCCTGAGGCGGGCGGCCATCTCCCTGGGCCTCAGGGGCGGGTCCACGAGCGCCAGCGGCCCCAGGCGGGCGTAGGCCTCCTCCGAGGCAAATAGGTGGTGTGGCGTGGCCTCCACGTAGAAGCCCGCTGCCTTGGCGGCCTCAAGGGCCTCTGGCACGCTCACGTGGCAGATGTAGAGCTCCAGGCCCGCGAAAAGTCGGGCGAGCTTCCCCACGGCCGCGATTTCCGCCTCTGGCGGGTGGGAGCTGAGGAAGACAGCTACCGGGTCGCCTTCCGCTCGCGAGGTGCTAGCTGCCTCCTCTATCACGCGCGGGTCCTCAGCGTGGAAGGCAACCCGGAGCCCTAGCCTGCTCGCCTCGCGGACGGCTAGCGTGAGAGTGCCTTCCTCCCGGACGTCCAAGGCAGTCCTGGGCTTGTGCATGAAGACCTTGATCCCCACCGCGCCTGCCTCCGCCAAAGCTGGGAGCTCTGATAGGTCGCGTGGGAAGAGCGCGTAGAAGCCCACGTTGGCCACGATGGCCCTCTCGGCTCTCTTGGCTCTCTCGGCCAGCCTGCGGGCGCTGTCCACGGGCGGCACGGTGTTGGGCATGTCCAGGACGGTCGTCATGCCGCCAGCCACGGCCGCGCAGGTGCCGGTGTAGAAGTCCTCCTTGTGCGCTAGCCCCTCATCGCGCAGGTGGACGTGCGCGTCTATCGGCCCAGGCAGGGCGAGGAGGCCGCGGGCGTCCAGGAGCTCTTCTGCCCGAGGGGCGTGTGCCTCCTTCCCCACGTAGCTTATGAGGCCGTCTGAGGTGCAGATGCAGCCCTCAAGCAGGTGCCCCCGGTAGAAGATGTGCGCCCCGTGGATGCACAGGTCGGCCAGCTCCATGCCGCCTACCCGGGGAGGAGCTTGAAGAGATCACGCTCGGTGATGATGCCCACCAGCTTACCCGTGCCGGGCTCCACCACCGGCAGGCCGCCGATGCCGTGCTCCCACATGAGCTGGGCCGCCCTCCCCACGTCATCATCTGGCTCCACCGATACCACGGGCCTCGCGCAAGCGTCCCCCACGCGTGTGTCGAGGAGCTCCGGGCCCAACCGGCTCTCCCTCATGGCCGCGTGGAGGAGGCGTATGATGTCCATGCTCGTTATGATGCCTGTGAGGCTCCCATCGGGCCCTACCACAGGGAGGCGCCTGAAGCCTCTCCCCACCATGAGCTCCACCGCCTCCCTCAAGCTGGCCTCCGGCCGGATGGAGACCGGGTTGGGCGTCATGAGCTCGGCCACCTTAGCGCCCGTGGGGCGGCCAGCCAGCGCCTTAGCCAGGTCCCGCTCGGTGATGATGGCCCACAGGCGCCCGCTCGCGTCCACCACGGGCAGGCCTCCCACGTGCTCCGCGGCCATGAGCTCCAGGGCATCTAGGACGGAGCTCCCCACCTCGATCGAGATGGCACGGGCGGCTATGGAGGACACGGGCTCCGAGAGGGCGGCCGCCAGGTCATCGCCATATCTCTCGGCCATGAACTCGTGCTTAGGGCCAGCGACCAAGAAGCCCAGGATGTCCGTGGCCGTGATGATGCCCCTCAGCTCGCCGGTCCCCGGGTCCACCACGGGGAGGCGCCTGTAGCCCTTCTCGGCCATGAGCCTCATGGCATCGGCCAGGCTAGCCCCCTCGGCCACGGAGATAACGGGCGTGCTGGCCAGAGCTAGGACGCCGAGCTCCTCGCCCGCCTTCCCGCTCATCTCTCACCGCTCTCCAGCTCGGCCTTGCACTCCTCGCACACGAACTGCCCTTCTACCTCCACGAGGGCATCGCTCCAGCGGCCGCAGATGTCGCAGTAGCCCGCGATGGGCACGCTCTCAGGCTCCTCCTCCATGGGCCTCACCAGGCCAGCACGGCACTTCTCCAAGACCACGTCCATGAGGGAGGGCA
>CAZPDR010000022.1:0-9104 GCA_964585495.1 uncultured Candidatus Bathyarchaeia archaeon | reverse complement strand
GCCTCCCGTCCTCAAGGCCGAAGACGCTGAAGCTCCGGGTCCCCGGGTCGATCCCCACGCTCCTGACCAAACCCATCCACCTCGGCCCGCCAGGGCGGGCAGACATCTTAAGGCTCACGGGCTGAAGGCCAGCCCGCCTTAGAGGCGGCCGTTACGCGCCGGTCGGCCAGTAGGCCCAGTAGGGGTAGGGCGCTCTGGCCTTCCTCCTCCGCCTGCTCAGGGCCAGGACTGCGGCCACGAGGGCCAGCAGGACGGCGCCTCCTATCGCCAGGTCGCGGAGCTCCGGGAGGCCGGATGGCGGCCAGGACGGGATGATGCCACCCCCGGCCACCCGGTAGGTGTGCTCCTCCGTCTCGGCCCAGTTGCCCGCGTTGTCCCTGGCCCTCACCTTGAAGCTCACCTTCGCCCCGCCGGGCTGGCCCGGTATGCTGGCCTGCCAGGCGCCCTCCTGGCGCGTCATGTTGATGCTCTCCCAGGCCCCCTCGCCCACGCGGTAGCAGAGCAGCACCTCGGCCACGCCGCTCAGCTCGTCCTCCACGCGGGCCCTCACCTGGACGGGCTCATCTGGCCCGGGCTCCTCCGGGCTCACGGCCAGGAGCTCTATGTCCGGGGGCGTGTTGTCTATCAGGACGGAGCTGTTCTCCCGCGCGGACCAGAGGAACCTGTCGTAGGCCACCACCTGGAGCTCGTAGTAGCCATCCGGCATGCCCGTGCTGTCCCAGACGAGCTCGTAGGGGGGCTCGTAGTCCACGCACACGAGCGTGCCGTTCACGTAGAGCTCCACCTTCTCCATGCCCACGCCCTCATCCGTGGCGTTCACGCGCACCGTGATGTTCCCGGACAGGAAGGCGCCCGTGGGGGGCCAGGACGCCTCTAGGCTGGGGGGCGTGGTGTCGGGCGTGATGGCTGGCTCCGTGAGCCAGGGCTCGAAGAGGAGTGGCTCCCCGAAGACCTCCTCCGGGCTGTAGGGGTCCCTGCCCAAGCCGAGGAACTTGACCTCAGGCCCCTCCGTGCTCGCCCACCAGTTGTAGGTGGCGTTCACGTAGGAGCTGTTCTCGTGGTTGATGATGCCGTAGTAGACGTTGGAGTAGATATCGCAGAAGTGCACCTCCACCGTGGAGTCGCCAGCCCTGATGCCGTCTCCCTGGTTGTCGTGGATGGTGCACCACAGGACCGTCACGTCCGATAGAGCGCACCTCACCCCGTTGTCGCGGTTCCCGGCCATCTCGCACCAGCGCAGGACCAGGCGGGAGTAGCCGCAGCTGACGCCCGACCAGCCGTTTCCGTTAAGCGTCGTGTTGGCCAGCTCGGCATCGCAGTATTTGGAGCCGAAGCCGGTAGCTAGGTTGTAGCTCAGCTCGCAGCCGGAGATGAGGACAGAGCAGTTCTCGCACCACATGCCGTAGAGGCCGTTATCCCTCAGGGAGCAGTTCCCGAGGAGCACGGCATCCGTGAACTCGCACTCCACGCCCGAGCGCACGCTCCCCGTGATGGTGCAGTTCTCCAGCTCAAGGGACGCGCACCCGCTGCAGAACACGCCGTTCCCGCCGGAGTGCGTGATGATGCAGCCCCTAGCCTCCACGGAGGAGCCAGCGAAGGCCTGGATGGCGCCTGCTGCGCAGGCCTCAAGGCGGCAGCCAGCCAGGGCCACCCGCGAGTATTTGCAGCAGACGCCTATCCCACCGCTCGTGATGTAGCAGCCGAGGAGTTCCACGCCCGAGCAGTGGGCGCTGTAGATGCCGTAGAAGTGGCCGGACAGGCTGGAGGAGCGCAAGGTGATGTCCGTGCACCAGGCCACGAGGACGGGTATGTCCGTGCGGGAGATGTCCAAGCCCTCGACCAGCACGTCGGAGCAGCCCGCCAGGATGACGCAGCCCGCGCCCGTTATGGTGCAGCCGCTCGCGTTCACCAGGTAGCAGAGGGGCTTGCCGTTCACGCGGTTGCCCGTGAAATCGTATTTGCCGTATTCCTCCGGGCTGCTGGCGTAGATGTAGATGCCATCGTCCAGGAAGTCGTTGCCCACGAGCCTGCACCCACCTCCTGCGCCGAGGAGCTGGACCCCGTATTCCCCGTTCGCCCGGAAGGTGCAATCGACCACCTGGAGGGCCGCTGGCTGGCAGTAGATGCCATCTACCCCGTTCCAGGAGAACTCGCACCCCCTGACAGCGAGGTCGGCGCTGTGGCTCCTTATGCCGTGAACGCCGTTGTGGCTGAAGAAGCAGTTCTCGGCCTCCACGTGCGTGAACTTGTTGAAGCAGTAGAGCCCGTCCACCTGGTTATAGCTCATGTTGCAGTTGACGAGCGTGATGTTGATGGGGTAGCCGAAGTTCCCGCGGCAGTAGAGGCCTATGTAGTTCCCGGTTATGGTGCAGTTCTCCAGGACCGCGCCATCGGCCAGGATGGTGAGGCCCTCCGCCCCCCAGGCATAGCCGCACTCGTGGAGCTCGCTGTCGGCCATGTGGAAGGTGGCGTTCTCCTCCACGTAGAAGAGGAACTCGTGCTCCGGGTCCACGGCCGTGATGACAGAGCCATCTAGGACCGCGAGGGAGCTCCCGTTCTTCACCCGTATCTGCCACTCGCCATCGCTGGAGCAGTTCAGGAGCAGCTCGCAGCCCCGGAGCGTGAGGCTCCCGCCTGGCTCCACGATGAGGTTGCCGTTGAGCACGATGGTCTCCCCGCTCACCACCACGGTGCCCGTGATTACCCAATCGCCAGGGCTGGGCTCAAGCGGCTTGGGCTCTAGGCTCGCGTTCAGAGGGGGCTCCGGCCACGGGCAGCCTTCCCCGGGCGAGGGGGTGCCTTCCTCAGGCACCTGAAGGGAACTCCCTGCCCCACGCTGAGGCAGCTCCCCTCCGCGGGCAGGAGAGGGGAGGTCGAGCACCAAGAGGGAGCTCGTGGCCGCGCGCTCTCTTGAGGTCCGGGAGGCCTGGAGAGGCACGGGCAGCAGGGCCATGATGAGGCATATCGCCAGGAGAACTGCCGTCTGGATGCTCCTACAAGGCCTATTCCCCAACCTTATGCCTCCGGCCTCCAGCTAGGGCATTCAATTGTTTATAAGGGTTGGCCCCCCGATGAGCGCCTGCCATCGGGAGCAGCTTTTACCCGGCCGTATCATGCCCCAGCGAGGCCCTGGGGTATGGAGGTGAGGAGCAGCCTCCTGGCGGCCTTGGTGGCCCTCTTCGGCGCCCTCCACGCGGTCCTAGTGGCCATCCCAGGCATCTGGCGTAGCTGGATGATCGTCGTCCTGCCCGTAGAGGGCGTGCTCCTCGGGCCGCGGGCTGGCGCCCTGGCCGCGCTGGTGGGCTGCCTGGTGGGGCGCCTCATAAGGCCCAGGCCGGGCTTCTATGTGGTCTTCGGGCTGGCCGAGCCCGTGGGCGCCCTAGCGGCCGGCCTGGCCTTCAAGGGGCGCTGGAAGGAGCTCCTGGCCCTCTACGGCCTCATGTTGGCCGCCTACTTCGCCCACCCGCTCGGCCGCGAGCTGCCGGCCTGGTGCCTCTGGGACATCTACATCGCCTTCGCGCTCGTGCCGATCGCCCCTCGCCTCACCAGGCGGGCCCTAGAGGAGCGCGATAGCCCGGGGGCGCTCACGCCAGCCCTGGCCCTGGCGGCCTTCATAGGCGTGGAGGCGGACGTGCTGGCCAGGATATTCATCCTCATCCCCGTGGGCCTCTACGCGCTCATGGGCTTGACGGTGCCCCTGCTCCACGCGGCCTGGGTGGCTGGCGCCTTCGAGACCCCCCTGGAGAGCCTGGTCAGCGTGCTAGTGGCCACCACGGTGGGCGTGCCGCTCCTCATCGCGCTTGAGAAGGGGCGCGTGCTTGAGTGGCCTCTGACATAGGCGCGGGAGGTGGAGCTCCCCTGCCACAAGGGCGGGAGGACGAGGGGCCTCCAGGGGTTCGTGAGGACATCACGGGCAGCCGCAGCCTTCCTCAGCTTGGCCGAGTTCCGCTCACGGGCCCCTCCGTGTCCCTGGGAGGTGCCTGCCTTTAGCCTGCTCCCTCCCCGCCCTCGCCCGGGAGCCTCAGAGGGAGCCGGAACTTCCTCACCGCGTCCCTGATGATGTCAGCGTGGTCGAAGGCCAACTCAGCAGGCACCTCTTTGAAGCAGCCTACCGCGGCCGCATCGCTGCCGGGCTGGAGCTCCCCGCCTACCTCGCGGGCCAGATAGGCTATGGATATGACGTGCCCTCTGGGGTCCCTGTCGGGCCGTGAGTAAACGCCCACCAGCCCTTCCACGCACACCTTGAGGCCCGTCTCCTCCTCAGCCTCCCTGACGGCCGCCTCCTCGGCTCTCTCACCGTATTCTATGAAGCCGCCCGGGAGAGCCCACATGCCCTTGAAGGGCTCCCTGCCACGCCTCACCAGCACCAGGCTGCCGTCGGCACGGATGAGGACCACGTCCACGGCCACGCGCGGGTATGCTCGCTTGCCCAAGCTAACCGCCTGCTTACCGCCTAGCTGAGGCAAGATTTAAGGGGCGGCTGAGGCCCCCCTGGCGGTGGCGATGGCGTGAGCGAGGGGAAGGCCCCCTCCAGGCGCATCAGGGTCCTGATAGCCAAGCCGGGCTTGAACAGCCACGACCGAGGCGCCAAGGTGGTGGCCCGGGCGCTGAAGGAGGCGGGCATGGAGGTCATCTACACGGGCCTACGCCAGACGCCCGAGCAGATAGTGGAGACGGCCTTGCAGGAGGACGTGGACGTGATAGGGCTGAGCATCCTCTCGGGCGCCCACATGACCTGGGTGCCACGCGTGATAGAGCTCATGAAGGAGAAAGGGCTCTTCGGCCAGGTGCTCCTGCTCGTGGGGGGCATCATACCCGAGGACGATGCCAAGGCGCTCAAGCAGATGGGCGTGGACGAGGTCTTCGGCCCCGGCACCCCTACGGACGAGGTCATCAAGTATGTAAGAGAGCACGTGAAGAGGGGTAAGGGCGCTTGACGCACGTAGAGGACCTGGTGAAGGGCGTGCTGGCCGGCGATAAGAGGGCCGTAGCCCGCTCCATAACCCTGATCGAGGACAAGATGCCGGAGGCAGCGGAACTCCTCAAGGCCCTAAAGCCCCACACGGGCAGGGCCTACGTGATAGGCATCACGGGACCCACGGGCGTCGGCAAGAGCTCCCTCATCCGGGAGCTCATCAAGGTCTTCAGGCGCAGGGGGCTTAAGATCGGCGTGGTGGCCGTGGACCCCACCAGCCCCTTCACGGGCGGCGCCATCTTGGGCGACCGCCTGCGCATGCAGGATCTCACGCTCGACCAGGGCGTCTTCATCCGCAGCATGGCCACCCGCGAGAGCGTGGGCGGCATAGCCGAGGCCACGGAGGGGGCCGTGAGGGTGCTGGACGCGGCTGGTTATGACATCATCTTGGTCGAGACCGTGGGGGCTGGCCAGCTAGACGTGGGCGTGGCGGGCATAGCGCACACCGTGGTGCTCGTGCTGGCGCCTGGCCTGGGCGATGAGATCCAGATCATCAAGGCGGGCCTCATGGAGATCGCGGACATCTACGTGGTGAACCAGGCCGACCGCGTGAACGCGGACAAGATGGTGGCCGACCTCACGTCCGTGTTGGACATGGAGCCCCAGAACCCCGGCTGGAGGCCGCCCATCGTGAAGACTGTGGCCCTCACCGGCGAGGGCGTGGAGGAGCTCGTGGAGCAGATAGAGAGGCACAGGGCCTTCTTGGCCGAGGGGGGCGTCAGGCTCACGGAGAGGAAGGCCCGGGCGCTCCTCAGGGAGGCCTTAACGCGGACCCTGCTCTCCGACTTCTTGCACAAGCTCATGAGGACCCCGGACTTCGAGGCCGTGGCCCGGGAGATAGCAGCGGGACGCCTCACGGCCGGGGCTGGGGCTGAGCTGCTCATCAGGAAGCTCCTGAAGGCCGTGAGGGGATGGCATGAGCAAGCGTCCTAGGCTGGACCCGGGCCTGGTGGAGATCTACACGGGCGATGGGAAGGGGAAGACCACGGCGGCCGTGGGCCTGGCCATCAGGGCCATAGGCCGCGGCCTGAGGGTCTTCATCATCCAGTTCATCAAGGGGGGCTTCGACTTCGGGGAGCTCCACGTGCTTGAAAAGCTGCCCAACATAGAGGTCAGGGCCTTCGGCCGTGGCCGCTTCATAACCTCCAGCGGACCGGGCGAGGAGGACTTGGCAGAGGCCCGGAGAGCCATGGAGCTCGCCAGGAAGGTGGTGATGAGCGGGGAATACGACATAGTCATACTGGATGAGATAAACGTGGCCATATACTTCGGCCTCGTCAGCCTAGAGGAGGTATTGGAGCTCATAAAGAACAAGCCGCCTCACGTGGAGCTCGTCCTGACGGGCCGGAAGGCGCCTGAGGAGCTCATAGAGGCCGCGGACCTGGTAACCGAGATGCGGGAGGTCAAGCACCCCTATAGGCGCGGCCTGCCCCCGAGGCCCGGCATAGAGTTCTAGGCTCCCTCTGCTCCCTGGCGCGAAAACTTCTTAAGGGCCATGGAGAACCCATGCTCAGGTATGCCCTACCACCCGAAGGCATACCTCACGCACAAGAGGAACGTGAGGCCCGGCCTGAACGCGAGGACCAAGATCCTGGCGGCCCTGGAGGAGCATCCCGGCCTCACGGTGGCCCAGCTCGCGGAGCTCACGGGCCTGAGCCGCTCCTCCATCAGGCTACACCTGGCCTCCCTCAGGCGCGAGGGCGTGGTGGACAGGAGGGGCAAGCGCCCTTACGCGTGGTTCCTCACGGGCCTGGGCCAGGCTAGGCTCACGGACTTCCGGGCCTGAGGGGGGCGCGTGCCCTCGTGCAAATTAACCCGGGGAGGCACCACCCAGGGGGGCGTTGGGCGTGGCTGGCGAGGGCAGGCCCCCGAGGGTAGAGGCCTACGGCTTCGGGGAAATCGTCATAGATGGCAGGCGCTACACGAGCGATGTCATCATAAGGCCGGATGGCGTGCTGGCGGACTGGTGGCGCAAGGAGGGGCACAGGCTCCACCTGGAGGACCTGGACAGGGCGCTTGAGGCAGAGCCTGAGGTGCTCGTGATAGGCACGGGCTACTCCGGCCTCATGAAGGTGCCCAGGGAGGTGCAGGAGGCCCTCAGGGAGCGCGGCCTGGAGGTGGTGATCGAGACCACGAGGGAGGCGTGGCGCACCTACAACGAGCTCGTGGACAAGGGCCGCAAGGTGGTCGCTGCCTTCCACCTCACCTGCTGAGGCACCCGGAGGCAGCCTAGCACGTGCCCGTCCTGCCTCAGGCAACCTTTTATACCCCGCCTCATCGCTCTAGCCGAGCCCCATGAGACGCGTGAGAAGCGAGTTAGACGAGGTAGCCTACCGATTGCACGAGCTAGCTGGCCTCGTGGGCGTGTCCGAGCAGGAGCTCCTCGCCTTCCTCAAGGTCGTCTCCAAGGCGGATTGGGCTAACGTGGAGTTCAGGCCCATAGAGGGCTTGGAGTTCGAGTTCGAGAGCTTCGCTGGCGGCCAGATACGCCTGGAGATCACGGTCAGGCGCGGCAGGACCACCGTCATCAGGGAATACGATGTCCCCGACCTGCTCGTGAAGGGCGATATCTCGGAGGTGAGGCTCAGGCCAGAGGTGCCCCCCGTCGGCCCCCCAGCACGGAGGAGGAAGAAGGGGCGCGGCCGCAGGCGTGGGCATCGCGGGGGGCCCGCCGGCTTCCGCTGATCTCCCGGCCCTGGTGCTAGCATGGTAGCAAGATAATTAATAAGCAGGTGCCACAGGCTCGTGGAGAAGGAACCATGGTGAGGGCCATATTCGAGGGCGCCTGCCCGAACTGCGGGGGCCGGATAAGCGATGTCCGGCTCCTGCTAGGCATTCCATGTAAGAGCTGCCTCCCCCTGCCGGATGAGGAGCTCCTGGACAAGCTCAGGGGACTTGACAAGGAGGAGGTCATGTCCTTCTGCCTCAGCAAGCTCAAGGAGTTGGGCACGCTGAGGTCCTACCGGGAGCTGGCCGAGTTCCACGCTGAGCTGGCCAAATTTGAGGACTTCTTCAGGCGCGCCTTGGGCAGTAGGCCCTGGAGCGCTCAGAGGACCTGGGCAAGGCGCGCTCTGGCCGGGAAGTGCTTCGCCATAGTGGCGCCCACGGGGAGCGGCAAGACAGCCTTCGGCTGCGTGCTGGCCCTCTACATGGCCTCCAAGGGCAGGAGGAGCTACATACTCCTCCCCACCTCCCTCCTTGTCAAGCAGGTCTATGAGAAGCTCACGGCCATGGCCGAGAAAGCCGGCCTTGAGGCGAGGATAGTGTGCTACCACTCCATGCTGAGCAGGAAGAGGGCGAGGGAAGCCCTTGAGGCCATAAAAAGCGGTGATTACGACATCCTCATCACCACCTCCTTCTTCCTGGCCAGGCGAGCCGAGCTGCTGGCGGGCCAGAAGCTCGACCTCGTGTTCGTGGACGATGTAGATGCCTTCCTCCGCTCCTCCAAGAACGTGGACACCGTCCTCTCGCTCCTCGGCATAGGGCCGGAGCTCGTGGAGAAGGCGCTTGAGGCCCTGAGGCTCAGGACGGAGCTCTCTAGGAAGCTGAGGAAGCGTAACGCGAGCAAGGAGGAGCTGGACGAGCTGAGGAGCAGGCTGGCCGACCTTGAGGCTGAGCTTGAGCAGGTGAGGCGATGGCCTGGGAAGGGCGTCCTCATAGTCTCGGGCGCCACCATAAGGGCCAAGCGCACGAAGCGCATCAGGCTCTTCCGGGAACTCCTGGGCTTCGAGCTGGGAGGGCGTGCCGAGGGGCTGAGGAACGTTGAGAACGTCTTCGTGGTGCCGGAGGAGCCCGTAGAGGAAGCTGTCCTCAAGCTGGTGCGCGAGCTGGGCACGGGTGGCCTGGTCTTCGTGCCCCTGGACCGCGGCTCCGCCTATGCCGAGGAGCTAGCGGGGTTCCTGAAGGCCAGGGGCATTAAGGCCGAGGCCTTCACGAGGGCGCGCAAGAAGGTCATAGATGCCTACGTGTCCGGCGAGCTGGAGGTGCTGGTGGGCGTGGCCTCCTTCAGGAGCCCCCTGGCCCGGGGCATAGACCTGCCCGCCAGGATAAGGTATGCCGTCTTCGCTGGCGTGCCGAAGATGCGCATAAGCCTCGCCCTCTCGGAGTTCAGGCCCCACAGGGCCGTGAT
>CAZPDR010000021.1:0-9106 GCA_964585495.1 uncultured Candidatus Bathyarchaeia archaeon | reverse complement strand
TCACGCTGAAGCTCTACGAGCACGGCTACCGCGTGGTCTATGATGGCTCCGTGAAGGTGCCCTGCGAGTCCCCTTCCACGCTGGGGCGCTTCATACGCCAGCAGTGCCGCTGGGCCGAGGGGCACACGCGCAACTTCAGGCGCTACTTCTGGCGCATCCTCAAGCAGAAAAGCCTGCCGCTCAAGACCAAGCTGGACTTCCTCTTGGTAGGTGCCATCTTCCTCCAGTCCGTGCTCTTCCTCACGGGCCAGGGCCTCGTTCTCATCGATATCATCTACGGCTTCTTCTGGCAGCCCATCATCCCGCCCCCCATATCGCTGGGCCTCTTCTTCTATATAGGCGCGGCCTACCCGCTCTCCATGTTCATCGGTCTGCTGAACGAGGGCGCCCTAAAGGAGAGCTACATCATAGGCGCCCTGGTGCTCAGCTACCTCATCGCGCCCTTCATAGCCTGGGCCTCCATCAGGGGCCTCCTGCTCAACAGGGGGCGCTTCAACAGGACCTACAAGACTGGGCGGATAACGCGCGAGCTGCCGGGCATAACGATCTAGCCCTCGCCGTCCTCCAAGAGGAAGCCCAGTATCTCGTCCACCACCTCCGGCCTGAGCTTCTCGTAGGCCTCCGTGCTGCCCATGTCATACCAGAAGGCGGACGTCACGTAGGCCCTCACGGGCCTCCCGGCCCTTATGAGGTGCGGGAGCAGATCGCCCATGATGTCTATGGCCCTCATCCCGCTCTTAGCCAGCTCCTCCAGCTCGGTCAGGGTCTCGCCCTCCAGGGCCAGGATGCCCATGCTCACCAACAGGTCTAGGACGGGCTTCTCTTGGAGGTCCAGTAGGCGCCCCTCGCCATCCACCCGGGCCACGCCCACGGGCACCCGGTAGCCCCGTGAGACGGCCAGGGTGGCCACGGCCCTCGTGCGCTCGTGATAGGCCAGCATTTCGGACAGGTCTATGTCGGACAGGATGTCCGCGTAATAGATGAGCAGCCTGTCCTCCTCGCTCAGCACGCCCTGCCGATAGGCATTCAGGAGGGAGCCGCCCGTCCCCCTCAGGGCCGGGTCATCTACCACGTAGGTCAGCCTCACGCCCAGGCGCTCACCGTGGCCGAAGTAGTTCACTATCTGCTCGTGCTTGTAGCCCACGAGGAGCACGACCTCGCGGATGCCGTGGTGCCTCAGCAGCCTGAGCACGAACTCCAGCACGGGCCTCTGGGAGCTCCCCACGGGCAGGATGGTCTTCTGGAAGTAGAACGTGAGCGGCCTAAGGCGCGCGCCCTCGCCACCACAGAGGACCACGCCCTTGGCGCTTGCATGAGCACGCGATGGCATGTTCAGCCTCCCTTCGCTCCATTTTTTATAAGGCTTGCGAGCCCTGCCGCGGACATGCCCTTATGCTAGGCCCAGCGGGCTGAGGGGTGGCGAGCGCGGGCGGGCATGAGCTTGAGGAAGCCTGGCCGGGAGGAGCTCCTACGCTTCTGGCGAGCGCTCGCAGGCGAGCTAGAGCTCTCGGGCGAGGAGGTAGAGCGCCTGGCAGAGCTCACGCACAGGCTGCTGGAGGAAGGCAGCCTCACCTACGAGGAGGCCAGCTCGCTAGCTGGCGAGGATCTGCTCCTCCTGGCCCATCAGCTCGCGTTGGTGGTGCCCAGCAGAGGGCCTGGAGACCGCTGCCTGGAGTGGGATGCCTGTCCCCTCGGGCCGGGCGCGAGGTTAAGGCTCAACCCGGCAGCAGAGGCCGTTCTTAGGGCCTGCCTTGAGGGCCGCGAGGTCGATGAGGCGCTAGCCTCCCTCCTAGCTGAGCTGGGCCTGGACACCGATAGAGCGGGCAGGCTGGCCCGCGTGGCCCTTGAGCTGTCCCGGAGGCGCGTGATAACAGGCTCAGACGTAGCTGCCGCCTGCCGCTCCCAGGGCCTAGAGGGCTTTGAGAGCCAAGCCGTGGCCATCCTGAAGGCAGCAGGCGCCATAAGCCCCCTCCTGGCCACCACCTGGCCGGGGCAGGACGTGCGCTACCGAACCTGCGCCCTCCTGGCCCTTACGGGCAGATGTTGAATAGCTGATAGGTAGGCTTATGGGCGCCTCCCGGCCCCCGCCCAACGCGGGCTAAAGCAAGGAGGTGGTGTTGGCGCCATGCTGGGCGGGAGGAACTCCAGGGGCGCCAGGGGGCCCAAGAGGTGCCCTGAGTGCGGTGCTGAGGTAGGTGAGCCCTACAAGACTTGGCAGCTTGTGGCCCCCTTCCCGGACAAGAAGATGCGCATCACCATCACCGTCATGGGCATGTTCCAGTGCCCGCAGTGCGGCAAGAGGTTCAGGGCCGTGGTGAGCAAGGTCAAGGTCGGGCCAGAGGAAGTCCAGGTGGAGAAGGGCTGATTGTTTAAATACCTGGTGAAGCGTAAACCGCCAGGTGGTTGACGCTGAGCCAGGCCGTGGTAAGCAGGGTGAGCAAGAAGGGCGCTATCTACCTGCCGAAGCACATCATGAGGTCGCTGGGCGTGAAGGAGGGCGACAAGGTCCTAATGAAGGTAGAGGGCAATAAGCTGGTATTGGAGTTCGTGCCAGACCCCCTCTCCCTCGCCCTGAGGGTGAAGAAGTGGGCCAAGACCACCGTGGAGGAGTTCGAGGCCGAATCTGAGGCAGAGCAGGTGGAGCTCCATGGCACTTGAGGTGCTCCTCGACTCAACCTACTTGCTGCCGAGCTTCGGGATTGAGGTCGAGGGGCTCTCTGACGAGCACATAGAGGCCCTCAGGGAAGCCTGGTCGAGAGGGCTGGTGCGCTACTACTGCCTCCCCGTCGTGTGGGTCGAGGTGATAGGCAAGGTGTGTAGGGAGGCCCGTAGGTCGGGCGCTGAGGTGAGCGATATAGTAGATGTGGCCATCAAGGCCCTGCTCGAATCCGGCATGTATGAGTGGATAAGCATCATGCCAGAAGCCCTCAAGCTGGCCATAAGGACATTATAGATATGGATAAGGGACGCCATGGATAAGACACGACCATGGATAAGGCCTTGAAGGACTTCCTGGCCGAGCATGGTTTCAGCACTGGGAACCTCATGGACCACGAGGAGCTGCTCGGGAGAATCTACAGCATGTAAGAAGTCTGTCTCCTCTCAGCCTGTAGGTGGTGGGGCCGCCGGGATTTGAACCCGGGACCACGAGCTCCCGAGGCTCGCAGCCTAGCCAGGCTAGCCCACGGCCCCCGGAGGATACCGTGCTGGCCGGGGAGATTAAAACCTTACCCACCGCTCGAGCGCCTAACCGACAGCATTATAATATCTCACGCCTCCACGCGCTTAGTGATGGGCATGTATGAGGAGCTGGCGGAGCTCGCCCTGTCCGAGGCCGAGCGCCTGGGCGCGGATTACGCGGACGTGCGCGCCCAGGTGGTGAGGCGCGAGCTCATCTCCGTGGAGAACCGCGTGCTGCGCTCCTACGAGTCCTCGGAGGTCCTCGGCATCGGGGTCCGCGTGCTCATCTCGGGCGCCTGGGGCCTGGCCTCCACCACCAGGCCCGAGCGAGAGGCCGTGAGGGAGACCGTGAGCAGGGCGGTGGGGGTAGCCCGCTCCTCGGCCAGGCGCTGCCGCGGCGTGAGGCTGGCGGAGGTGAAGGCGATCGAGCGTTCCTTCAGATCTCCCTGCAAGGTCAAGCCCGTGGACGTGGCGCCGGAGGAGAAGATAGGGCTCCTCATGGACATCAACAAGGCCTCCCTGGCCCAGCAGGGCGTGAAGAGCGCGAGCACCAGGATGGGCCTCATAGAGGAGCGCGTGATCTTCGCCAGCACGGAGGGCGCCAGGCTGACGCTCGACAGGACCATGGTGGGCGTGATGTATAGCTCCGTGGCCGAGCACGAGGGGCGCATGGAGAGGGCCTGGGATGGCCGCTCCGCTTGCGCGGGCTGGGAGTTCATGGAGGGCGTGGACTGGCTGAAGGAGGCAGAGGATATCTCGAAGCTGGCCCTTGAGACCGCCAAGGCCGAGAACCCGCCCTCGGGTGCCTACCCGGTCGTGATAGACGGACGCCTGATAGGGCTGCTTATTCATGAGGCCTTCGGGCATGCCACAGAGGGAGATCTAGTGGCCTCGGGCGACTCGGTGCTCAGGGGGAGGCTGGGCCAGGTGCTGGCGAGCGAGCAGATAAGCATAGTGGATGAGGGCGTTGTTCCCGATGGCATCTACGTGCCCTTCGATGACGAGGGAGTGCTGAAGGGGCGCACGGTCGTGGTGGAGCAAGGAGTGCTCAAGACCTTCCTCACCTCCCGCGAGTCGGCCGAGCGCCTCGGCCTTGAGCCCACCGGCAACGGGCGTGCCCAGGACTTCGCCAGCTTCCCCATCGTGAGGCAGACGAACTACTACGTGCAACCGGGCGACCACACGCTTGAGGAACTCGTGGAGGGCGTGGAGTTCGGCTTCCTCCTCCACGGCCGCTCTCGCCGGGGTGGGCAGGTGGAGACCGGCATGGGGACCTTCACGTTCAGGGCGGGCCCCTCGCACGTGATAAGGAAGGGTGAGGTGGCCGAGCTGGTCCGTGGCGTGGCCATAAGCGGCGATATCCTCGATGTCCTGAAGCGCGTGGAGGCCGTGGGGCGCGAGGTGGAGATACGCACCTCCGTCTTCGGCGGCTGCGGCAAGTATGGCCAGACCGTGCGAGTGGGCCTGGGTGGCCCGCCCGTGAGAATAAGCAGGATGGTGATAGGGGGTGTCTGAGCTAGAGGAGCTCCTGGAGCTAGGCCGGAGGGCCGTCGAGGCCGCCCTGAGGGCTGGCGCCACGGAGGCAGAAGCCTACATAAGCTCGGGGACCTCGGCAGAGCTCCTCTTCACGGACAAGGTGGAGTCCTTCAGGCTCTCGACCTCCACCGGCCTTGGCGTGAGAGCCCTGGTCGGCAAGAGGCTGGGCATTTCTTCCTCTTCCCTCCTGACCCCTGGGAAGGCCGAGGAGGTGGCTGAGAAGGCCGTCAGGATAGCGAGAGCCTCAAGCGAGGACAGGGAGTGGCGCTCCCTTCCCAGCGGCCTTGGGGAGTCGAGCGTTGAGGGGCTATTCGACCGCGAGACCGCTGAGCTGGACCCGGACAGGCTGGTCGGCTGTATAGAGGTGCTGGCGGACGCCATAGCCGACCTCGGGAGGCCCGTGAGGCCCACCAGGGGCATGATGAGGGCTGGCCAGGGGCTGGTGGCCATCTGCAATTCCTCCGGCGAGGAGGCCCACCGCTCTGGCACGCGGGCCTACATCTGGGTGAGGGCCACGGCCGAGGAGGGGGGCAGGAGCGCGACCGCGAATGAGGCAGACTGCGCCACCGCCCTCTCGGATATAGATTTCGCGGCCCTCGGCGCCCGGGCGGCCAGCAGGGCGCTGGACTTCCTGAAGGCCCGTAAGGTGCCCACGCAGAAGATGGACGTGGTGATACGCGGCTTCGTGATGGGCTCCATCCTGGCCACCATGTTCGCGGGCACGCTCACGGCCGACGCGGTCCAGGAGAGGCGCTCGCCCTGGGCTGGCAAGGTGGGGCAGGAGGTGGCCTCCGAGGCCTTCACGCTCCTGGACGAGGGCAACAGGCCCAGGGGCTTCCGCTCCAGGGAGATGGACGACGAGGGCCTGCCCACCGGCCGGACGGTCCTGATAGAGCGCGGAGTGCTGAAGGGCTTCCTCTACGACGACTACCGGGCCAAGAGGGAGGGCAGGAGCTCCACGGGCAACGCCTGGCGGGCGGGTCCGGGCTCGCGGCCCAGCCCAGCCCCAAACTGCCTCGTGCTCCAGCCTGGCGATTGGGCGCTTGAGGAGCTCCTAGCCGACACGCGGGAGGGCCTCTACGTGGTGGAGACCATAGGCGAGTGGCTCTCAGACCCCGTGCGCGGCTTCCTGAACGCGAACGTCTCGCACGGCTACCTCATCAGGAAAGGCGAGCTGGCGGAGCCCGTGTCGGGCGTGATGATGTCCTGCAACTTCTTCGAGGCCATGAAGGGGGCTATGGACGCCTTCGGCCGGGAGCTGGAGAACTACTCGGGCTTCTACGCGCCAGCCGTGCGGATAAGGGGCATGAGCGTCTCGGGCGGGTGATCAACCTCTTTTTCCCTCCTTCTCACCTTTAAATTCCCCGGTTAGCCAGCTCATGAGGATGGATGTGAGCTCATCGTAGCAGCCCTTGAACTTGTGGTCCGCCCTCCCGAGCAGGACGAGCGTCTTCGGGCACCTGGCGGCCCTGAAGAGCCCGTAGCGCGACCTCCTTATGAACTCATACTGCTCCCTCCCGCCCTCCACGGCCAGGAGAGGCACCTCAAGGGCCTCCGCGGCCCTCCGCGTGGGGTTCAGCCTCGCCACCTCCTCGGCCAGGCGCTCCATGGGCATGCGGAAGCTCACGCGCACGAAGCTGGCGAAGTCCATCACGAGCTTCAGCATCTCCCCCGGGTCCGTGGGCAGCTCGTAGAGGCCAGCGAGCGTGATCACGCCGGCCACCAGGCCCGTGCGCTGCCCCTCAGCGGCCGCCTGGAGGGAGACGCGCCCTCCCATGGAATGGCCCACCAGGACCGAGGGCTTCCCCGTCAGCTCCACGGCCAGCTCGGCAGCGGCCAGCACGTGCCTGGCGAAGAGGTAGTCGTCCACGCGCTCTATCACCAGCCTGGGCGCCCTCCCGAAGCCGGGCAGGTCGAAGGCCAGGACGGGCCAGCGGGCCGAGAGGGCCTGCGCCAGGTGCCTGATCAGCTCGTGCCTCATGCCCTTAAGCGTGGAGCCGTGGCAGAGGACGAGCGATACGCCTGCCTCCCGGCTCGACCGTTCAGGCTCCCAGAGCTCGCAGGGCAGCCTGTAAGGGCCGCTGACCAGCTCAAGCAAGTGCTGACCGCCTCCCCGGCTCAATTCAGGACAGCGGACCCCTGACCTCTTATATACGCTCGTGGTCAAGCTCGCCAGGTGATGACCTTGAGGATACTCGGCCTGGTGGCCAGCTACCGGAAGATGGGGAACTCTGAGGTGCTGGTGCGCGTGGCCCTGAGGGCCGCGGGGGAAGAAGGCGCTGAGACGGAGCTCCTGAGGCTCACGGATCTAGACATAAGGCCCTGCAAGGGCTGCATGGCCTGCCTCTTCAAGGGCGAGCGGTGCGCCATCAAGGACGACATGCCGCGCCTGCTGGACGCGCTCGTGGAGGCGGATGGCCTCATCGTGGGGGCGCCCACCTACATCCTCGCGCCACCCGGCATCGTGAAGATGGCCACGGACAGGCTCATAGAGCTCATGCACCCGGACAGGCTGAGGGGCCTGGCGGCTAGGAGGAGGGCGAGTGGCATCCTGACCGTGGCCACGGAGCCCGAAAGCTGGGCCGGCTTCACGCTTCCCCTCCTGAAGCTCTTCTGCTACTCGGCTCTCGCGCCGCCCGTGGACTGGGCTTCCCTGAAGGCCTCTGGACCGGGCGAGGTCGCGTTGGACGAGGGGGCTCTTGAGGCCGCGAGGAGGGTGGGCGCGAACGTGGCGCGGTTCCTGAAGGGGGCCGACCTAGAGCTGCCCACGGCCGAGGGGGCCTGTCCGATCTGCAGCGGCCGCCTGTTGGAGCTCTTAGAGGACGGGAGGGCTAGGTGCCCGCTCTGCGGTGTGGAGGGCGAGCTGGTGCAGGAGCAGGGCAGGTGGGTCCTACGCGTGAGGCAGGAGGAGCTCGCCAAGGCCCGATGGACGCTCGACAGCATGCTCAAGCACGTGCTGGAGGTCATCATGCCCACGAGGGACCGCTACCTGGCCAGGCTAGGGGAGATAAGGAGGGCGCTTGAGGAGCTGTTCGGCCGGAAGGGGCCATAGCGCATGGCTTATGCTTATCAGCACCCGCTCAAATGAAGCCTGCTTGGCGATGAAGAGGGAGACCGAGCGCTGAGGGATGAGGATGACGCCCTTCGCTGAGCGCCCTCGCTGGCGGGTGCTGGCGGGGGCCTCTGAGGCTAAGGAGGAAGAGCGATGAAGCAGCCTAAACCGCCTGTTGAGAACGATCGGCTGGAGGACACCTCCCGAATTCCGCCAACCTTCCTCAGGCACAAGCTGCCCCTCTGGCCGTGGACCCGGAGGCTCACGTCCTTCAGCGCCCACACCGTGCCATAGCGCGCTTCAAGAGGCCCTCGACCGATACCTCAGCCATCAGCTCTCACCCTCGGAAGGACATGCCAAGTCAAGGCTTAATGCTCGCACGAACTCCCAACCCGAGGGCGCGTGGGTAGCCGATTATGTTTCCTTCTACTTTGCGAAAAACTTATTTGCCATTACCCTGGGCCCCTCCGCCAGGGAAGGCCTCATGTCTGAGCACCAGGAGGCACAGCCTAGCACGCCTCCCCAAGAGCCCGTGAACTGGGAGCAGGTAAGGCGCGGGTATCACACTATACCACCGCTCATGGTGATCTTGGACACGATATACTGCAGGGACAGGATAGAGATAGACCTGAAGGAGATGACGATAGAGGAGCTGGAGGCCTTCACGAAATTAGGCGTGAAGGTAGAGTGGGAGGATGGGCCTCCGCCTGAGGAGCTGGCTAGGTATCAGCCGGAAGCCCAGAAGTGCCTATTGGATTTCTTCACGCCTAGGACCTACCATCCTGAGGTATGCGAGGTCATCTTCTTGGGGCTCATAGGCTACTTCGCCATCAGGCGCTACAGCCATATAGCCAACTACCTCTTCGAGGCGAGGAGGGAGGGCAATTACCGCTTCATAAACATCTTGCGCTGCTTGTGCGCTGCTGGTGTGATAAGGGCTGATGTCGTGGCGAAGAGGCTTGAGCCCCCGTTGGACGTGCCATGGGCGAGGAGGGGGGAGCCAGAGCGTTACTGCCTGAGGCTGAGGCTCATCTTGACGGACAAGGGGAGGAGGGAGCTTGAGGAGAAGCTCTACATGCACGGGCTTGAGGACCCGCGTTGGCGGGAAGAGCTCTGCAAGTGCCTGAGGAAGTGCGAGAGGCCAAAGCAGCCGGTGCGCAGATGCGAGGTGCCCTACCGGACCATAGAGTGCGTGGAGAACATCTTCAGGATTCTGGAGTCCTACGGCTTCGTGGAGCGCATCTCGCCCAGGGATGTGAGGAAACGCATGGTGGAGGAAAAGATAGCCAGGCTCCACGGCTTTGAGTATCAGTTCGAGCTCCTAGCCAAGATAGCCTA
>CAZPDR010000020.1:0-9138 GCA_964585495.1 uncultured Candidatus Bathyarchaeia archaeon | reverse complement strand
GCCTCCTGGCCCAGGACGCGCCTCGCCTCCTCCTTCAGTATCTCCCTTATGACGCCCTTCGGCCGCCCGCCTATGGAGAGCGGGTCCTTGGCCACCACCTTCGTGATGGAAACGCGCCTGTCCTTGAGCAGGTCCAGCTTCTCCACGACCTCTAGGTGGTCGAAGCCCGGGTGCTCCATCACGCCCCGGAGGCGCCTCACCTCCTCGGGCCTCAGGTCGGTGAGGCAGTAGGGCTTGTGGCCCGTGCGGTCATACCAGACGTATATCTTGTGCTCCCTGGGCTCGTAGAGCTTGACACGCGCACAGCCCCGCTCGCCCGAGTAGCTAACGTCCACGATGTAGCCTAGCTCAAGCTCTTCAGGCTCCTCGGGGGCGAAGGCCGCCAGCTCCTCGCGGGTGAGGAGGAGGGGCTCGGGAGGTGCTTTCCCCTCCCTCAGCACCTCAAGGAAGGCCGTGAGGTCCCCGGCCGCGCTCTGAGGCGCTCCGGCCCCCTCTCCCTCCTTCCCGCCTGAGAGGGGCTTCCCTCCCGCCAGGAAATCGAGCAGCTTGCTCTGCCTCTTCGGCATGCTGCCTCTGCCTTATAGGCTCCTCCCGCGCATAAAAGCCTAGCTATGATGGTGGATGTGGTACGGCTGGCCACGCTCGCCCTGGCCGAGGTGGAGGCGAGGAGGAAGAGCGAGAAGCTGGCCCTCTCGGAGGCGGCTGCAGAGCTGGGCGTGAGGGACGCGGAGGCCATCAGGTTCGCCCACCGCCTCGTGCTAGAGGCCCTGAGGCACCTCAACCTGCTGGACGAGCTGGTGGAGATGGCCCTGGGGGAGGAGCTAAGCCCTGAGGAGCTGAGGCCAAGGGTAAGGGCGTTCCTGAGGCTGATGGCCTACAGGGCCGCGATAGAGAAGGCGAAACCACGTGAGCTTGCTGCCTTCGCCAGAGCCGGGAGGGAGGCGCTTGGAAGAGGCAGCCTTAGGCCTGTTGAGCCCTTCCTGGGCAGGCTTGCCTTCCTCAGGCCGGAGGACGCTCTAGCCAGGAGGAGCGGAGATGAGCGGCTGGCCCTGGAGCTCCGGGTTCCCCCCTGGCTGCTGGCCACCCTCAGCAGGGAGCTCGGGAGGCGGAGGGCCCTCTCGGTCCTCAGGGCCTTCCTCGCGCCCAGGCCGATTTACGTGCGCGTGAACACGCTCAAGTGCGATGAGGATGAGGCCCTGGAGCTCCTGGCCGATGAGGGCATAGCCGTCGAGCCCGTGGAGGGCATAAGGCACCTCTACGCGGTCGTCGAGGCCGAGAGGCCCTTGGTGCTCACGCGGGCCTACGCGGAGGGCCTGGTCTACCCGCAGGACAAGGCGAGCTGCCTGGCCGTGGAGGTGGCCGCGCCCGAGCCGGGCATGACGGTCCTAGATGTGTGTGCCGCGCCGGGCGCGAAGACGAGCTACATGGCCCAGCTCATGGAAAATAGGGGCCTGATATTGTCCGTGGACTTCTCGGCCAGGCGCCTGGCCACCTGGAGAGCCCTCATGGCCAGGTTGGGCGTGAAAATCGCGCGGCCCGTGCTGGCAGATGCCAGGTGGCCCCTCCCCACCCGCCTGAGGGCGGACGTGGTGCTCCTCGATCTCCCCTGCACCAGCACGGGAGCCTTCGGCAGGGCGCCATCAGCGAAGTGGCGCCTCACGCCCCGCTCGGCCAGGAACATGGCCCGAGTGCAGGCCCGCATCCTGAGCGCCTGTGCGGAGCACGTCAGGCCCGGGGGGGCGCTCATCTACATCACCTGCAGCCTCCTCGTGGAGGAGAACGAGCTCGTGGTAGAGCGCTTCCTCAGGACGCACCCGGAGTTCGAGCTTGAGAGAGCGGAGCCATTCATGGGCCTGCCGGGCTTGAGGGGCCTCAGGGGCGCCCAGCGCCTCTACCCGGACCTGCACGCCTGCGATGGCTACTTCATAGCGAGGCTCAGGAGGCCCGGGCCTTGAGCACGGGAGTGCGCCTTAATAATGGCAGCCTCCCTCAGGGCTATTGGGGAGCGTGCACTCAGGCATGGCTTCGCTAGAGTTCGATAAGGAGGCTTGTGCCCTCTACGTCAGGCTCAAGGAGGGGAAGCCCGCGCGAAGCGAGCCTGTGGGCGAGAGCGTCATCTTGGACCTAGACGAGCGCGGGGAGGTCCTGGGCATAGAGGTCCTCCTGCCGCCCGACGTGGACGAGGAGCTCAAGGAGGAGCTGGCCCGGGCGAGCTCTAGGACGAGACGGGCAGCCGTGCCTCAGGCAGCACCTCCCTAGCACCTCGCCTTCTCAAGCACGAAGGATGCTATCTCCCGCGCTATGTCCACGCGAGAGACGCTCTGAAGCCCCCTCCAGCCCGGCTGGCTGTTGACCTCCACCACGAGCGGCCCCTCCGGGCCTGGCAGTATGTCCACGCCAGCCACCAGGCAGCTGGTGGCCTCCGCTGCCCTCACGGCCAGCTCGGCCAGCTCCCCGGGCAGCTCGTGGGGCTCCGGCCGGGCGCCCTGGTAGATGTTCTTCTTCCAGGTGCGCGCCACTCTCCTCATGGCCGCGAGGACGCGCTCTCCCAGCACGAGGGCCCTTATGTCATACGGGCCGTGCGGCACGAACTCCTGCATGTAGATCACGCCGTGCTGGAAGGCTATGGCCCTGAAGACGCGCAGGGCCGTCTCCGGGTCCGTTACGCGCACGCTTCCCACGCCCCTGGAGCCGAAGATGGGCTTCACGACCACATCTCCCCCCAGCTCCCAGAAGGCCCTCATGGCGGAGCGCACGTCCTCCGTGGCCACGGTCCTGGGCACGGGCAGGCCAGCGAGCTCCATGTGCCAGAGCGCCCTGTATTTGTCCGAGCACACCTCTATGGCCTCGGCTGGGTTCACGATCAGGACGCCCTCGGCCTCAAGGCGCCTCAGCAGATCCATCCTGAAGATGATCTCCTCCAGGGAGCCGCGCCCGATGGGCCTTACCACGAGCGCGTCCAGCTTGGCCAGCTCGGCTACATCAGGCGAGCGGTGGGAGGCGAGGGGCCTGGCCCCCACGCGGCCCGCCAGCCTGTTGAAGCGGAGGAAGTGCACACGGGCGCCCAGCTCCCTGAAGGCACGGGCTAGCTGGCTAGAGCACCAGGCATCCGGCCTCCTGGTGAGCAGGCCGACCTCTATCACATGCCCACCTGGGCCGGGCACCTTATAAGCTAAGGGCGTCTAGGCACAGCAGGGGAGGTGGTCTTCTCGCCCGAGCGAGGGGACGCCCTTGAGGCCGTGTTGTTCATAGGGGGCCTGGCCTTCTTGGCGTCCGCCATCACCACCCTCGTGCTCTGCCTCCTCTGGCACGTGGCCAGGCACCCGCTCAGGCGGGCCCTGGACGTCCTCTGCCCGATGGCCATGGTCATGCTCATCTGCTCGCTTTTATTCCTCGTGGCCGCCCCCATCGTCCTAGCCCTCTTGGGCGGTGGCGAGCGTGCCGGAGGGAGGGGGAGGGAGGCGGAGCTCCTTCGACCTGGAGCTGGCGAGGCTGAGGAAGCTGGCTAGCTCGCTCAGGGGAGGCAGGCTCCTCGTCCAACTTCCCTTCGGCCTCAGGCGCCACGCCAGGGAGATCGCGAGGGCGGTCGAGGAGGGAGGCTGCCTGCCCGTGCTACACGCAGATCCATGCCACGGTGCCTGCGACTTGCCTTTCTGTGCTGCTGAGGCCCTCGGGGCCGCGGCCATCGTGCACTACGGGCACTCGGAGATGCTCAAGGCGCCCCAGGGCCCGCCCATCCACTACTTCGAGGCCCGCATGGACTTGAACGTGGAGTCAGCGGTCAGGGAGGCCCTGGAGCTCCTGGCCCCCTATGGGCGCGTGGGCCTGGCCACCACCGTCCAGCACGTGGGCGCCCTCCCGCGCGTGGCGGAGCTCCTTGAGGCCGAGGGCCACGAGGTCTTGGTGGGCAGGGCGGGCGGCCGCGTCCGCTACGATGGGCAGGTGCTGGGCTGCGATTTCACGACTGTGAGGGCCATCAGGGAGCGCGTAGATGCCTTTCTGGTGCTCGGCAGCCGCTTCCACGCGCTAGGCGTGGCCATCGCCACGGGAAGGCCCACCGTGCTGGCGAACCCCTACGAGCAGGTGGCCGAGGACATGAGCCACGAGGCGAGGCGCGTGCTGGCCAGGAGGTATGCCAGCGTGGAGGAGGCCCGGGAGGCCCGCTGCTTCGGCGTGATAATAGGCCTGAAGCCGGGCCAGATGAGGCTTCGACAGGCCCTGAGGGCCAGGGAACTGCTCCTGAAGGCTGGTCGAGAGGCGCTCCTCCTGGCCGCGAGCGAGATAAGGCCTGAGTGGCTGGCGGACTTCAGGGACATAGATGCCTTCGTGAACACCGCCTGCCCGAGGCTCAGCCTTGAGGACGCAGGCGCCTTCGAGCGCCCCCTCCTCACCTTCCCGGAGCTCCTCGTGGCCCTCGGGCACCTGAGGTGGGAGGAGCTTTGCGAGAACGGCTGGTTCGACGCTCCTGGCTGGTGAGGGCGCTTGAGAGCGTGCCACCTCACCCCAGCCCCGCGGCCTGGCTAGAGCAATACACCATACCGGCTGACCTAGCGGCCGACATCCTCTTCCTCGCCGCCTTCACCTTCGATGACATCTGCGGCAAGCGGGTGTTGGATCTAGGCTGTGGCACGGGTCGCCTGGCCATAGGAGCTGCCCTCCTGGGCGCCCGGGAGGTCATGGGCGTGGACATAGACCCCGTGGCCGTGGAGGTGGCTGCTGAGGCCGCGAGGAGGCTGGACGTGGCCGATAGGACGCTCTGGGCCGCGGCAGATATAGAGGCCGTGGTGGGGCGCTTTGACACAGCCGTCCAGAACCCTCCCTTCGGCGTGAGGAGGCGCGGTGCCGATAGGCCCTTCCTGGCTAAGGCCATAGAGACCTGCTCCGTCGTGTATAGCCTGCATAAGGCAGGCGAGGAGAACAGGCGCTTCCTCACGGGCCTGATAGGCGAGCTTGGGGGCCGCATCACGCACGTGATCCCCATGCGCCTCAGGCTGAGGGCCACGTTCCCCTTCCATCAGCAGCGCTTCCGGGAGGTGGCCGTGGACCTCTACCGCATAGAGAGGCACTGGAGGCAGCGTCAAGCTTAAATCGCCTGTTCATCCGCCTTTCTCCCGGACCTGACGCATGGCCGGGGTGGTGCAGCGGCAGCACGGGGGCCTGTGGAGCCCCAGACCCGGGTTCAATTCCCGGCCCCGGCCCCACCAAGCCCTCTACTTCTCGCCCTTCAGCTCGGCCTCCAGCTGGCGGATGAACTCCTCCATGAACCTGATGCGCTCCTCAGCGGCCTTCTCGCCCTCCTCCGTGTAGAACTTCCTCCCCTTCTCCAGGGTGCTCCTCAGCAGAGCGGGGAGCTCGCTCACATCGCCCGAGTAAGCGCCCGAGAGCAGGCCACGTGCGATGGCCCTGGCGATGCCTATGGCGCCTATGAAGTCCAGGCGGATCGCGTCGAAGAGCACCCTCTCCTCAAGCGTCTCGAGCTCAGGGCCGCCAAAGGTGCTATGGGCCCTGATGGCGCTCGCACCAGAACAGAACGCGCTCAGCATGGTCCAGGCCTGAGACACGCTCGCCCCTGAGGCGCTCGCGCACGAACTCCCTCACCTTCTCCGACAGCCCCATGGCTAGATGGCTAGCCCTCCGGGCCAGCCTGACAGGCCAGCTCTTAAAGGATGGCTAAAGCTGTGGCCTGGGAGCACATCAGGAGCTCTGGGCTTAAGGGGCCAGACAATCTTTAGATCATCAGCCTGAGCCGGTTCTAGCCAAGGAGGTGGCGGCCCCGGGGGGATTTGAACCCCCGACACCCGGCTTAGGAGGCCGGCGCGCTATCCTGGCTGCGCCACGGGGCCTTCCGTTCTAGTGGCCCCGTGAGATGCCTTAAAACCGTTTCGCGATGCCTCTAGGTGGAAAGGAATATTTGCCCCTTCTGGCCACGGCTGTCCTGGTGCGGGGGTGGCCGAGCCCGGTCAAGCGAGGTTGGGCTAGAGGCGCGGGGCTTAAGACCGGCTTAGGAGGCCGGGCGGTAAGAGACCCCGTCCCCGCAGGGGGTTCGTGGGTTCAAATCCCACCCCCCGCACCAAACTGCCAGCGAGCCTTGTAGAACATCCCTGTGAAGAAACTTCCAAAAGGCGAATAGAGGAGCTCCCGTAAGAACGCCCAGCGAGCCTCAGAGGTAGGCTTCTATCACGCGCGGGTCGTCTACGACCTCCTCCGGCCTGCCTTGCGTGAGGAGGTGTCCCCTGTCCATGACATACACGTAGTCCACATACTTAAGGGCTATCTCCAGGCGGTGCTCTATGATGAAGAACGTGATGCCCATCTTGTCCTTCAGCTCAAGTATCCTGGAGAATATCTCGTGGGCTAGGACGGGGTTCACGCCCGAGATGGGCTCGTCCATCATGATCATCTTGGCATCGCTCATGAGGGCGCGGCCGATCTCCAGGAGCTTCATCTGCCCCCCGCTCAGGCCGTAGGAGTAGTGGTCCCAGAGGTGGTCGAGCTTGAGGAGCTCCAGTATCCTGAAGGCCTTCTCCACCAGCTCCTCCTCCTTCTCCTCCCAGGCCTTCCTGAAGGGCGCCTTCAAGATGCTCTCGCCCGGGTTGCCGCGGGCAGCGACCAACAGGTTCTCCAGGACCGTGAGCTTCGTGAAGGGGAGCGGTATCTGGAAGGTCTTCACCAGGCCGAGCCGGTAGACCTCGTGCGGCCTCAGGCCCGTGATGTCCTGGCCCTCGAAGAACACGCGGCCAGCATCTGGCCTGTAGATGCCGCAGACCACGCGGAGGAAGGTGGTCTTGCCAGCGCCATTAGGTCCCATCATGAGCGTTACGGAGCCGCGCTCCACCTCCAAGCTCACGTCATCTAGGGCCACGAGGCCTCCAAAGGCCTTCCTCAGGCCCTCGGTGCGCAATATCATGTCCTCGCCCATGCGCTCCACCTCGCAAAAATAAGGATGGGGGGATATAAGGGCGCCTCAACTGTAGATGGGCGTGGTCCAGACGATCGTGTCCGTGGTGTAGATCCACTTGCCCACGTAATCCCACTCATACTCGCCCGGCTTGGTCTCTACGACGGCACAGAGGTCGTAGTCCGAGGCCTCCTTGTCGCCAGCCTCGTTCAGCTTCATCCAGCCCGTGGCGCCGAAGTAGTTCTCGGCTATCTTGGGCAGCACCTTCCCCACGGCCTCTGGGTCGTAGGCGCCCACGTGCATGAGGGAGTGCACGATCAGCCAGACGGCATCGTAGAGCGGGTAGGCGTATGCATCTGGCTCCTCGCCCACCTTGCTGTAGATATACTCGCGGACGTGCGTGAACTTCGGGGACCTGCTGGGCGCGAAGACCGTGCAGACCATGCCCGTGGCCAGCACGAAGTCCACGACCTCGTCGCTGAGCAGCTCGGTGCACATCACGAAGCCATCACAGCCGAACCACTTCACCTGGCTGAGGATGCCGTATTCCTTGCAGGCCAGCACTATGGAGGCGATCTCGCCGAAGCTTATGGCCAGCACGCCCACCTTGTCCTTGCCGTATTTGCCCACGGCATCAGAGACCTTGGTGTTTAGGGTGGCGGCCTCAGTGCCATACTCCTCCTTCTCCATGTAGGGGATCACGGCCTCGACCGTGCCGCCCAGGGTTTCGAAAGCCTCCTTCACGGCATTCTTCAGGCCCACGCCCCAGTCATCTTGCCTGTGCAGGATGATCAGGTGCTCAACGCCAGCGTCCCACACCATCCTGGCGATGGCCGGCCCCTGGGCGGCGTCGTTCGGGCAGGCCCTGAACACGAAGTCATCGGACTTAGCCAGGCTAATGGCGGTAGAGGCGTGGGAGATCACGAGCAGGCGGTTTCTCCTCACATACTCGAAGATGGCGCTCAGCTCACCGCTGGAGGTGGGGCCAACGAAGAACTTGATGCCCTGGGCGTGGAGGGCCTTTACCACCTCAAGGCACTTGTCCGGGCTGCTCGCGATGTCCTCTATCACGATGTCTATCTCGAAGCCAGCGCCTATCTCCTCCAGCCAGGCGTTTACGTCCGACTCGGCCAGCTTAAGCGCGTATTCATACATCGGGCCCCAGGGGCCTAGGTCTCCCGTCAGCTCTATGAGCCCACCTATCTTGATGGTCCCCGTGAGGCCGGTGGGCTTGGCGGGCGCGACCGCAGCGCCGATGCCGTAGCCTATGCCGATGCCGGCTCCAAGGCATATTATGAGCGCTATTATGGCCAGAGGCCCTCTGAGCTCCATGCCCTTAAGCCCCATGTCTCTCGCCGGATGGCCGTGGTGGGCGTCCTCCATTTAAGGCTTTCCTTAAGAAAGGCGCGCTAGGCCCCTCGGGCGCGCCTAAGGCCTACAAAGGCTTAAATAACAACGCCCGGCCGATGGCCGGGGAATGAGAGGATGTGGATACTGATCAGGGACGCCATAACCTACGCCTGCATGCTGATACTGATGAGCATCGGCCTCACGCTCACCTACATCACCACGAAGGTGCCGAACTTCGCCCACGGCGAGATAGCCATCATAGGCCTCTACACGGCCTTCACAGTCCTGCACGTGTTGGGCCTGAACCCCTACGCGGCCATCCCCATCGCCTTCGTGCTCGGGGCTGGAGCAGCGCTGGCGCTCTACAAGCTCGTGCTCAAGCCGCTCGCGGCCAGGGGGGCCACCATAGACCACCTGATGATAGCCACCCTCGGCTACGACATGATCATCTTCGCCATCCTGAACATCTACGCTGAGACGCTCAGGGAGCTCTACCCCCGCTTCACGGGCAAGCCCCTGAAGACGAGGGGCTTCATGCCCTTCAGGGCCCACGACTTCACACTGGCGGGGCAGCCCGGCGTCTTCTTCGCGGCCCTGGCCACCGTGCTCATCTGCACCCTCGCGCTGCACCTGCTGCTCACCAAGACGCGCTTCGGCATAGCCATGAGGGCCACCATAGAGAACCCGGACCTGGCCAGCGTGTTCGGCGTGAACACGGAGCTCGTCTACACGGTCTCCTGGATTCTGGCCGGTGGGCTGGCGGGCCTGGCTGGCGTCTTCCTGTCCTTCTACTTCAGGGGCGACACCTGCCTGGGCTTCGTGCTCATCGTGCCGGTCTTCACGGCCAGCATCGTGGGCGGCTTCTACAGCATCTACGGGGCCATCCTGGG
>CAZPDR010000019.1:0-9171 GCA_964585495.1 uncultured Candidatus Bathyarchaeia archaeon | reverse complement strand
GCGCTCTACGACCTGCTGACGAACATCGCCTATGCCTATGCCTTTGGCGTTCCCCTGCTCATCGCCCTGGCCTGCGGCGCCTACTTCGCCCTGGTCCACGAGCTCACGAACGCCCTCATCTTCGCCACCTGCACGCCCGCCCTCGCCAGGGTGGCCCGCCTCCTTGGCCCGAGCGAGCTCGGCCTAGCGCGCGGGAGGGAGGTGGTCGGGAGTGGAGGCACGTAGGTGGCCTTGGCTGTGCCTTGGCCTCCTCTGCTGGGCCATCGCTGCCTCCGCCATCGCGGCCTACTACTACGTGGGCTACCTGGAGATGCGCGAGGCCTACGAGACCGCCAAAGCCTACGTGGCCGTTAACCTCTGCATAGACTACGGGAACGGCACGGTGGAGTGGCACAACGGCACCCTCATGCCAGCTGGCTCCACGCTCTTCAACCTCACGGAGCACGTAACGTGGAACTTCAGCTACACGGTCTGGCCGGGCATGGGCGTCTACGTCACCTGCATCAACGGCGTGTGCGAGCGCATAATCACGCCTGGGCACGAGGGCTACTCCTGGATCTGGTATTACTGGGACCCGGAGGCAAAGGCGTGGGTCTGGGGACCCGTGGCCTGCGATAGGCACGTGCTCTACAACGGCGAGGTGCTGGCCTGGCGCTACGAGCACTGGTCCTTCTGAGGCGGGCGCAAAGGTTAATTAAGGGTTTTTGGAGGGCCTTATGAGGTCGTTGGCCTTGGAGCTCCAGCGCGAGGCCTACTACATACCAGGGGCCACCACCGTCGGCCTGGTGTGCGCTGATGGCGTGATCCTGGCGGCCGAGAAGCGCGTCTCGCTCGGCTACTACGTGCTCAGCCGTGCTGGCAAGAAGGTCTTCAAGATAACGGACCGCATAGGGGCGGCCTGCGCTGGCATGGTGGCCGACATGCAGATCCTCGTGCGCCGCGTGGGCGCTTACGCCCGCCTCTACGAGTTGGAGGTCAAGCGCCCAATCTCCGTCCGGGCGGCTGCCAAGCTCATGTCCAACCTCCTCTTCGAGCAGAGGCTTTCTCCGCTCCTCACTCAGACCATCGTGGGCGGCGTGGACGACGAGGGGCCTGCCCTCTACGTGCTGGACCCGCTGGGCTCCGTGATACCGGATAAGTTCGCGGCCGTGGGCTCGGGCGCTGAGATAGCCATGGGCGTCCTGGAGGCCGATTACAAGGACGGCCTGCCCGTGGCCGAGGGGAGGGAGCTGGCCCTGAGGGCCATCAAGTCGGCCATAAGCCGTGATGCCATCAGCGGCGATGGCGTGGACATGCTCGTCATAACCGCGAACGGCATGGAGGAGGAGAGCATCAGGTTCTAGATCGGGCCGTGGGAGGGGAGCAGGGGGCCGTGGTGGCTCGCCAGGCCGAGCAGGCCCTCATGCCGGGCGTGCCCTTTGAGCTCGTGAGGCTGTTGAGGAAGCAGGGCTACCACCTGGTGGGCCGCCACTCGGCTGTGAAGCGCTGCCACTGGCTCTACGCCAGCCTCACCTCCGGCCGCTTCTGCTACAAGCAGAAGTTCTACGGGATAGCCACGCACCGCTGCATCCAGATGACGCCAGCCCTCTACTACTGCACCCAGCGCTGCCTCTTCTGCTGGCGTGCTCAGACGGGCGACCTGGGCCTCAGGTGGGAGGAGACGCGCATGCCGGAGTGGGATGAGCCAGAGCTCATCGTGGAAGGGTCCATCCGCGCCCAGAGGCAGATACTGAGCGGCTACAAGGCCAACCCGAAGACGGACCCGCGCAAGCTGGAGGAGGCCCTAAGGCCCAGGCACGCCGCCATAAGCCTGGCGGGCGAGCCCACCCTCTACCCGGAGCTGGGCGCCCTCATAGCCGAGTATCACAGGCGCGGCTTCACCACCTTCCTCGTAACGAACGGCACCGTGCCCGAGACCCTGGCGGGCCTGGAGGAGGAACCCACACAGCTCTACGTGAGCCTCTGCGCACCGGACGAGCGAACCTACAAGGCCCTCTGCCGCCCCCAGCTGCCAGGCCTATGGCAGAAGCTCGTGGAGACCCTGGAGCTCCTGCCCAGCCTCTCGTGCCGGAAGGTCATACGCATCACGCTCGTGAAGGGCTGGAACATGAAGGATGAGCAAGCCTACGCGCGCCTCATAGAGCGTGCCGAGCCCGACTTCGTGGAGCCCAAGGCCTTCATGTGGATAGGCTTCTCCCGCTACCGCGGCCTCGGTTTCGAGAACATGCCCAGGCATGAGGAGGTGAAGGCATTCGCGACCAGGCTATCGGCCGAGTTAGGCTACCACGTGCTGGATGAATCCCTGCCCTCCCGCGTAGTGCTGCTAGGGCGGTATGACAGAAAGTGGCCGATAGGGACGCCCAGGCCGGGGTGAGGACCTCTGGGCTTTCCCTCCCGTTCGATGCGAGCATGTTCCTGAGGCAGGCTCATACTGATTAAGGCCAGCACCTCCCCCTTGTCCGGGGAGCGCGTTGAGCGGGGAGGAGAGGTGGCCCAAGAGACTCGTGAGAGCCGTGCGCGTGGGAAGGATTGATGCCAGGAGGAAGGTGGTTCTATGGCACCTAGTGCCCGTCAGGGGAGGGGAAGAGCGGGTTGGGCGTGCGCGTGAGGGTCCTGCTGAGGAAGGGGAGCAGGCACGTGGAGACGACAGCTCTCCTCAACACGGGCTTTGAGAGCGCGGAGCCGGACATCATGCTGCCAGCTCGGCTGGCCGAGGAGCTGAGCATGAGGAGCGAGACCGGGGACCTGATAAGGCTGGACACGGCCGGTGGCCCACTTGAGTGCGTCTTCATAGAGAGAGGCCTAGACTTGGAGCTCCTCCTAGCCGATAGAGAAGGACCTAGGATAACCTGCAACGTCATCATAAGCCCTCACGAGAGGGAGGTCCTGCTGAGTGATAAGGTCATCGAGGAGCTAGGGATACAGATAATGTCCGCTAGAAGCGGGAAGTGGAGGCTCAGGGATGACCCACCTGGCCTTGAGAGGTCAAGCGCCGAGCCCACTTATTGGTCTTGAGCGCGGCCAAACAGCTTTTACCCTACCTCAGGTGGCGCCCGTGCAGGTGCCTCGGTCTTGAGCGCTCAGGGCGGGGGCAAGACCGTATCCGAGCTGGTGGAGGAGCTCAAGCGCTGGTCGGCCGCCAAGGGCTTTGACTTCACCTGGGAGCAGGCGCCCACCTTCCTCATGCTCATCGTAACCGAGGCCGCTGAGGCCATGCAGGCCTGGCGCGATGATGACCGCGCGAAGTTCGCTGAGGAGCTGGCTGACCTGGTCATAAGGGCCCTGCACATGGCTGGGCAGCTGGGCGTAGACCTGGAGGCCGAGATTATGCGCAAGATGGAGATCAACTGGCGCAGGCCCTGGAGGCACGGGCACAAGAGGGCCTAGCCTATCACACGCGTGCTGCGGGCGAGCTCCTCTGCCCCACGGGCATCTAGCCTCACCTGGTTTAGAATGGTGTAGCGTCCTGGCCTGATGGAGGGCGCCCTGAGTAGGGCCTCCACGACCTGCTCGGGCGTGGCCGAGATGCCATCCGCGTCCACGGGAGCTCCCACGGTCGCTAGGACGGTCCTTATCTTGCGCCAGTTCAGGCCGTGGAGCTTGGCCATCATGATGGTGCCCACGCCGCACTGCTCGCCGTGGAGGGCGCCGCTCGGCCTTATCACGTCCAGGGCGTGGCTGAAGAGGTGCTCAGAGCCGCTGCAGGGCCGTGAGCTGCCAGCTATGCTCATGGCCACACCGCAGCTTATCAGGGCCTCCATGAGCACCCTCAGGCCCTCGCGGGAGCCGGAGCCTATCCTGCGGGCATTCCTGGCCACCAGGCGGGCGCTCATGAGGGAGAGGGAGGCCGCGTAATCGCCATAGTATTCACCGTTGAGCTGGTGGGCGAGGCACCAGTCCCTCACGGCCGTGAACTTCGCTATCACGTCGCCGCAGCCGCTTGCCGCCAGCCTGGGGGGCGAGTCCACGATGATGTCCATGTCCACCAGCACGGCCACGGGCGCCTGTGCTCGCACGGAGTAGGGCCTGTTCAGGCCCTTTATGGACGCGAAGGGGCTTGAGATGCCATCGTGGGAGGCCGTGGTGGGCACGCTTATCATGGGCACGCCCAGCCTGCTGGCCGCGAGCTTGGCCACGTCTATCTTGGAGCCTCCGCCCACGCCCACGACCGCCTTGACGCCCCAAGTTCTGGCCGCTTCCTCCACGTGCTTGACCTCCTCCAGCGTGGGCTTCTCCACGCGCAGCGTGTAAGCCGTGATGCCCTGCTCGGAGAGGAAGGCAGCCACGTCCCTGCCGGCCACCTGCCAGGTCTTAGGGCCTGTTACCACCAGGGCTGGCCCCTCAAGGCCGAGCCTAACGTATAGCCTGCCTACCTCGGGGAGAGCTCCATCTCCTATGATGACCTCCCGGGGCAGCTGCATGACGTGGAGCCTGGTCTCCTTAAGCATGTTATCGCTAAGCTCGCCAGCCCCTCTTAAAGGGCTTTCTCCAAGACGTGCAGCAGAAAGGTTTTTAAGAATCCGGGAGCCCTAGCGGGCGGCATCCTCTTCTCGTGCCAGGGAAGGTGGTGGGAGTGCTCCCAAGGTTAAGAGCCGGAACCACGACGATAGGCCTCGTCTGCTCAGATGGCGTGATACTCGCCTCGGACACCAGGGCGACCATGGGCCACTTGGTGGCGCACAAGAGGGCGAAGAAGATCCACAAGATAGATGAGCACCTGGGCATGACCATCGCTGGCGGGCTGGCGGACGCGCAGTGGGTCGTGGACGTGGTGAGGGCCAACTCGCGCATCTACAGGCTGGAGGTCGGGAGGCCCATGCCGGTGCGCTCGGCAGCCGTGCTCGTGGCCAACCTCCTCTTCGCCAGGAGGTTGTTCCCGCTCCTCACCCAGCTCCTCGTGGGCGGGCGGGATGACGAGGGCTATCACGTGTTCTGCTTAGATCCGTTCGGCAGCCTCACGGAGGAGGAGTGCGTGGCCACGGGCTCCGGCTCCTTCATAGCCTATGGCGTGCTTGAGGCCGCCTACAGGCGCGATAAGCCCGTGGAGGAGATGCTGCCAGTCGTGGTGAAGGCCGTTACGTCAGCCATGAAGCGCGATGTAGCGAGCGGCGATAGCTTCGACATAGCCCTCATAACCGAGGAGGGCTACCGCGAGCTGACCGAGGAGGAGAAGAAGGCCTTAGCCAAGGCCGTGGGCTGATGTCCATGAGCCAGATGACCATTCAGGACATGAGGAATTATATCGCGGGGAAACTGCCCCCCGAGGCCGAGTTCACCCGCATGGAGTTCGAGGGGCCGGCCATAGCCATCTTCGTGAAGAACCCGGAGGTGCTGCTGGACCACGGCTACGTGATCGCGGACATAGTAACGACCATCAAGAAGCGCATAGTGGTCCGCTCCGACCCAGAGGCCCGCGAGGAGGAGAAGAAGGCCGAGAGGGAGATACTCTCCCTGGTGCCCAAGGAGGCCGGGATCACGAGCATAACCTTCGACCCCAGCGTGGGCGAGGTCATCATAGAGGCCCGCAAGCCCGGCCTGGTGATCGGGAAGAACGGCGCCCTCATGAAGGAGATCGTGAGGCGCACGAAGTGGAAGCCCAGGATACTCAGGAGCCCGCCCAGGCCCTCCAGGACGCTCAGGATATACCACGGCATCCTCTACAGCGAGGCGAGGGAGCGGGAGCGCATCCTGAGGACGGTGGGCGAGAGGGCCTTCAGGCCAGCCTTCTTCCAGGTGGGCGAGGTAACCGTAACCTGCCTGGGCGGCTTCAGGGAGGTCGGGCGCTCGGCCATCCTCGTCCGCACGAAGGAGAGCTCCGTGCTGCTGGACTGCGGCCTCAACCCGGGCGCCATGGGCAGCCCAAGCGCCTTCCCGCGCCTAGATGACCCGGCCCTCGACCTCTCCAGCCTGGACGCGGTCATCATCACCCACGCCCACTTGGACCACTGCGCCCTCGTGCCCTACCTGTTCAAGTATGGCTACGATGGGCCCGTCTACTGCACGCCCCCCACGGCCCACCTCATGACGCTCCTCCAGATGGACTTCCTCAAGGTCCTGAAGGAGCAGGGGCAGGTGCCGCCCTACGACGTGAGGCACGTGAAGGACACGATACTCCACACCATACCGCTCGGCTACGGCGTGGTAACTGACATCACGCCCGACATCAAGCTCACCTTCTACAACGCGGGCCACATCCTCGGCTCCGCCATGGTCCACCTCCACATAGGGCGCGGCTTCCACAACATCGTCTACACGGGCGACTTCAAGTTCGGGCGCACCATGCTCCTGGAGCCAGCCGCCCGCGAGTTCCCGCGCGTGGAGACGCTCATCATGGAGTGCACCTACGGTGGCGAGCAGGTGCCCTCCCGCGCTGAGGCCGAGGAGGCGTTCGTGTCCGTCATCAACGAGACCCTGAGGCAGGGCGGCAAGGTGCTGATACCCGTGCCAGCCGTGGGGCGAGCCCAGGAGATGATGCTCGTGATAGACAAATACATGCGGGAGGGGAAGCTGGTGGAGGCACCCGTCTACGTGGACGGCATGATATCAGAGGCCACGGCCATCCACATCACCTTCGCCGACTTCCTATCCGCCAGGGTTAGGGCCAACATCCAGCACGGCGATTACAACCCCTTCGAGTCCGAATACTTCACCATGGTGGACCACCCGAGCGAGCGGCAGGCCATTATAGAGGGGCCGCCCTGCATCATCCTCGCCAGCTCGGGCATGCTGGAGGGAGGGCCCTCGGTCGAGTATTTCAGGGGCCTGGCGGAGGACAAGAAGAACACGCTCCTCTTCGTGAGCTACCAGATCGAGGGCACGCTGGGCGGGAAGATCGTGCGCGGCCTCCGCGAGGTAGAGGCCCGCGAGGGCGATAAGATACGCATCATAAAGGTGAGGATGCGCGTGGAGGCCATAGAGGGCTTCACGGGCCACTCGGACGGCAGGCAGCTCGTGAGCTTCCTCTACAACGTGCAGCCTAAGCCCAAGCTCATCATCTTGGGCCACGGGGAGAAGACGCGCTGCCTGAGGATGGAGGAATACATCAACAGCACGCTTAGGAGAAAGCTGGGCAAGCCCAAGCTGAAGGCCGTGGCCCCGCCCGTGCTTGAGACTATAAGGCTCGCTTGAGGGAGGAGTTCCTAGGGCCGAAGCCGATGAGGTGGTCGCAACGGGCGGACCCGGATGGCCATGGCTGGTGCTCCTCTTCGCCCTCGGCCTATCGACCACGGCTTTTGCCTCGGCCATAGGGCTGGCGGGAGGAGCTCTCGTATCGCCAGTCCTCATCCTCGTGCTCGGCCTCAAGCCCAGGGTGGCCGTGGGGACCACCGTGGTAGGCGTGTTCGCCGCGGTGCTCTCGGCCTCCCTGGCCTACCTCAGGCAGAAGCGCGTGGACGTGAAGCTTGCCCTCCTCTTCGACGCCCTCGACGTGGTGGGCGTGGTGCTGGGCGCCTACCTGACCGCCGTCCTCAGGCCGGAGCTCCTGGCCGCTATCTTGGGCGCCTTCCTAGTCTTCTCGGGCGCCAGGGTCATGACCAGAGCGGTGCGCGAGCTCAGGGAGGGAGATGCCCCCCGCGGGGAAGGCAGCCTAATAGAGCGCGAGGCAGGGAGGCGAGGGAGGCCGGGCTACAGGCTGGGCGTCCGCGAGCTCACGATAGCCGTGTTGGGCAGCCTCTTCAGCGGCCTGGCATCCGGCCTGCTGGGCCTGGGCGGAGGCGTCGTGGACCTATCGCTCATGCTGTTGATGGGCGTGCCCATGGAGGTAGCGGCCCCCACGGCCATGTTCGGCATGCTCATCACCAGGGGGAGCTCCGTGGTGGCCCACGTGCTCATGGGGAACGTGAGGGCCGAGCTCGCGATTCCCTTGGCCGCGGGAGCCTTCATAGGCGGGCAGGTCGGCCCCAGGCTGTTCAAGAGGGCAAGGCCAGAACACCTGAAGCTCGCCTTCTCCTGCATAACTCTCGCTCTGGGCACCTTCCTCCTCCTGAGGAGCCTAGCCGATCTCCTAAGGCCCCGCTAGGAAGAGGTCAGCTCCTTGGCCAGGCGCCAGAGCTTATCGCCCACGTAGTGGAGGTTCCTCACCACGCGCCCTCTCTCGGCCGCCCTGAGCTCGCTTGAGCTCACCAGGGCCTGCCCCACGGCTATGGCCTTCCCGTGCCTCTCGTCCAGCACCTTCACGAGGGCGCCTGCCTCGAAATCGCCCCGCACCTCCACCACGCCCGGGGCCATCACGTGGGCGCCGTTGCAGATGTGGGGAATGGCCCCCATGTCCACCACCACGCCCGGCAGATCCTCAAGGGCCTCTGGCGCCAGGAGGAGGGGGAAGAGCACGCCCTCCCTCTCGGCAGCGAGAGGCCTGCCCTCCAGGAGGAAGACACGCGCTCCTCCAGCCTCGGCTACCTCCACGTTCGCCCGAGGTTGAGGAGGCACCCTCACGCCCGCCTGGGCGAGCTTGGCCAGGAGCTCCCGGCTCTCCCTCTTCCTGAGGAAGTATCTCCTCGCCCCCTCGCTCACGCCAATACCTTTAAATTAGGCCGATTTAACCCCTAGCCCGGCTGGCGGGGAGGAAGATGAGCGAGGCCACCTCAAGGCTGCTTGAGGAAAGCCTTGGCAAGGTAGTTCTGGTCAGGTTGAAGGGAGGTAGGAGCCTCAGGGGGCGGCTCAGGGGGTTCGACCAGCACCTCAACCTCGTGTTGGAGGACGCCGAGGACATCTCGAACCCAAATGACGCCAAGAAGCTGGGCGTGATCATAGTAAGGGGCGATAACGTGGTCCTCATCTCCCCCGCGCCCGAGTAAGGAGGCGGGGAGCCGTGACGAAGGGAACACCATCATTTGGCAAGAGGGCGCACCAGGTCGTCCACATACGCTGCCGCCGCTGCGGCCGCCGGGCCTACCACGTGCGCAAGAAGCGCTGTGCCGCCTGCGGCTTCGGCGAGTCCAAGAAGCTGAGGCGCTACTCTTGGCAGAACAAGACCGTCAACCGGGCGCGGAGGGTGAGGTGAAAGAAGGCCCCGCTGGCCTCCCCGGCCCTCTTAGGCCGTATCTGAGACCCAGCAAAGCTTATAACCCTCCTCTCGGGCCCAGAGAAACGGTGGGCCGGTAGATCAGCCTGGTAGATCGCCGCGTTGGCATCGCGGAGGTCCCGGGTTCAAATCCCGGCCGGTCCACCACC
>CAZPDR010000018.1:0-9800 GCA_964585495.1 uncultured Candidatus Bathyarchaeia archaeon | reverse complement strand
GGACCGCCTCCGCATGATAGGCTACTGCATCCGGGAGTGCGAGAGGCGCGTCTCCCTGGCCGTGAAGGCCCTGAGCGGGCGCGGGAGGCCGGACGTGCTCATGGTCTACTTCCCCATGCCGGATATAGCGCACCACCTGCTCCTCAAGGGCATCCGGGCCATCAGGGAGCTCCACCGCGCCTACTGGCTGGCCGAGCGCTGGGTGGAGGCCATCAAGGAGGCGGCTGGGCCAGATTACGCCTGCCTCATCGTGAGCGACCACGGCTTCGAGCGGGCGGAGAAGACGCACTCGGACCACGGCTTCTGGAGCCTCAACGTGGAGCCTCCCTTCAGGCCCGAGAGGATAACGGACTTCTACAGGCTCGTCATGGAGCTGGTCTCGCGGCCGTAGAAGCGCTCCAAGATGGCCTTCAGGACGAGCTCAGCGCACTCCCCCGGCCCCAGCCTGCCCGTGTCCACCACCAGGTCGGGCTCCAGCGGCTCCTCGTAGGGGGCCTGGAGGCCTGGCACGGTCTTGGCCTTGCCCTCAAGCGCCAGCCTGTAGATGCCCTTCCGGTCCCTACGCATGCACACCTCCAGCGGGCAGCGCACGTAAATCTCCATGAAGCGCTCCGGCCCTATCAGGCGCCTGGCGTGCTCCCTGTAGGCCCGTCTGTTGGCCGTGGCCGCGAAGAGCACGTTGACGCCGTTCTCCACGAGCAGCCAGCCTATCCAGGCCATCGTCCGGTAGAACCAATCGCGCTCCTCTTGGCTGTAGGTGGGCTTGGGCGTGAGCACGCGCCTCAGCTCGTCTGAGTCGAGCACCTGGACGCGGATGCCGAGCTTGGCCAGGCGCTCGGCCACCAGGCGCGCGATGGTGCTCTTCCCGCTCGCGGGCAGGCCCGTGAGCCAGGCAGCCCATCCCCTGGCGGCCCCTCCAGGCCTCAAGGTCCGCCAGCCCCTAGCAGCTCGTTCACGGCCCGTCCCCTCGGCTCGAAGCGCTCTGTCTCCAGCACGTTCAAGATGAAGTTGAAGAGCCTCGCGCGCACCTCTGGCTTGAGCGTGGGATACCAGATTGGGCTCGCGACCACCAGGCCCCTCCAGGCGTAGAAGGGCTGGACCACGCCCAGCACCTCATCGTCGCCCGTCCTAGCCAGGTAGCGCTCCCAGAAGGCCTCGAAGAGGCGCTTGAAGGGGCCTTCTAAGCGCCCCCCGGCGCGGACGGAGTAGAAGATGTAGTTGATGGTCATGGCCGTCAGGTCGTCGGCTGGCTCGCCCCAGTCGCCACGGCTGCGGTCCAGGAGCGTGAACTCCGTGGTGCCCGGCTTGAACATCACGTTCCACGGATGGAAGTCGCCGTGGACCTGGCTGAGCCTGTGCGCCTTGTGCTTGAGCTTCCAGCGCCACTCCACGCAGGCGTGCTCTATGCGCTTCAGGAGCTCTTCTGGCGCGTATTCCAGGCCCGGCGGGTAGCTGTCTATGAGGCCCATGATGCACTCCCCGTGCCCCACCAGGTCCCTCACGCGCCTCACGTAGAGGCCCGGGTCCTCCCGCTTGACCGCGTGGATCTCGGCCAGGTAATCGGCCAGGGCCAGGCACCTGCGCTCATCTAGGTCCGTGAGACGCCACTCGTCCATGATGCGGTCTAGGTCCACGTGGTAGAGCGTCCCCTCCGCCTTCTCCACCAGCAGGAAGAACTCACCGCAATCGCCTAGCGATTTCAGGCGCCCGTCCCGCGTGAAGGCGCCCACATCTATGGCCCTGACGTGCCTCGGGAGCTTGTTGAAGGCCTCATACTGCCAGAGGAGGATGGCGGCCCTGTCCGAGCGGTATTCGTGGCCAAAGGGGCCCGGCCTCACGGTCTCAAGAACCATCCGCTTCTCCTCTCCGCCCACGGAGGCCACTATGATGAACGGCTTCCCGTAGCCGTAGCCCTTAAGCTCTTCCTCCGCTGGCCTAAGCTCGCGGCCAAGCTCGCCAGCCCTCAGAACTTGGACGGGACAGCCGAACACCTCGGCCAGGTATTCTTCAAGGGCCTTCTTGGTCAGCCTGACCTCGCTCAAGGCCTCACGCTCCCACTCGCTGAGAGGTGCTCTCCGGGCGCAGAAATGCCTTCGGGCTGGCCGCACGCGCAAGGGATAAATAAGGCCGGGGAAGCGCGGTAGGCGCGGGCAGGGGGAAGGGCTTGGGCAAGGTGAGGACGAGGCTGGTGAAGAGGCTGGCGGAGGAGCTGGTCCAGACCTACCCGGACAAGTTCACGGGCGATTACGAGCACAACAAGCGCATGGTGGAGCTCCTGGTCGAGGGCATCACGAAGCGCCTGCGCAACCGCGTGGCGGGCTACATAACGCACCTCATCACGCACGGCCTGGTGGAGCTCGGGACTGGCGCTGAGGAAGACTTTTAATCCCTTTCCCGGGTGTCAGGCCCCCCGAGCTCCACCAAGCCCCTCACGCGCCTCACTTAGAGACTCAGCACGCTTTTAAGCCTCCTGCCCGAGCCAGGGATGAAGGGCAGAGGGCGCCTATGGACCTGATAGACCTGGTGAGCCGGGGCTGGGCCCTCAGGCTCCTGAGGGAGGCCAGGGCAGAGCTCAGGCTGGCGGAGGAGGAGCCCAGGCTGGCTGCCATTTTCGCCCTGGAGGCCGCTAGGAAGGCGCAGATCTGCATCTACTACTGCCTGGGGAACCCCGAGGCCCTGGAGATGTTGGTCTTGGACCTGATGGCCGAGGGCGATAGGCCGCGGGACAAGGTGGCCGAGCTCCTGCTGGTCCTAGAGGGCCTGGTGGGAGCTATCTCAGAGGCGGAGGACCCACGTGAGGCCTACCGGCTGGCGGAGGGCGCGGTGAGGCTGGCCTCCCATGTGGTGCAGAAGGTGCTGGGGGAGAGAGCTTGAGCGATGAGGGCTCCTCGCCCATCCTGGTGCTTGAGGGGCCCGTGCGGCACGTGATAGCGCTCTTAGACCTCTGGAGCGTGCACCACCACGAGGAGGTCGTGCCAGAACTCCTCAGGGCGCTCACGGCTGAGATAGAGCGCGATGGCCGCCTCAAGCACCCCATCATAGTGGACGCTGCCTCCCGCGTGGTGCTGGATGGCACGCATCGGGTGGAGGCCCTGAAGGCGCTCGGCTGCAGGTGGGTGGCTGCCTGCCTCGTGGACTACCGCGACCCCCGCATCACGCTCGGCTGCTGGTATAGGACCTTCAGAGGGGCGAGCGGGCTTGAGCACCTCGTGGAGCACCTCAGGAGGGAGGCTGGCCTTGAGGTGGTGTTCTGCCGCGAGGTGAGGCCGGAGGAGGTAGGCAAGCCGCCTACAGCCCTCGCCCTCACGGACGGCAGGCAATATGCCCGCGTGCTGGCGGATTTCAAGGACAAATGGGAAGCCTGGGCACTGGTGAAGGTGGTCGAGCGAGCTCTGGCCTCCCTTGGGCTTGAGATAGGCTTCCAGGTAGAGGAAGACGCCTTCGAGGAGCTCTCGCGCGGCCGGGCCAGCGTGGTGCTCATGACGCCCAGGCTGGCCAAGGACGATGTGGTGGAGGTGGCCCTCTCCGGCCGCGTCTTCCCCTACAAGGCCACCAGGCACGTGGTGCCAGCTCGCCCGCTCTTCCTCAACGTGCCCTTGCGCATCCTGAGGGCCGACAGGCCACTGGGGGAGCTGGAGGCCGAGGTCAGGTGCTCCCTGGCCAAGAGACGCCTGAGGCGCTGCCCTCCCGGCATGGTGATAGAGGGCCGGAGGTATGAGGAGGAGGTCTTCATCTTCGAGTGAGGAGGCCGCCATCTGGCCTTGAGGGTGAGGGTGCGCTTCATAGGAGCTCTCGCCTGGCGTGCTGGCCGCGATGAGCTGGTCCTTGAGCTACCGGAAGGCTCAACCGTTCTCTCGGCTCTGAGGAAGGCCTGCGGGGAGCTGCCCGGCCTGGGCGAGGTGCTCTTCGACGCGGACACGGGGGATCCGAGGACGAACTTCCTCATCCTCTTGAACAGAAAAGATGTGGATGTGCTGGGGGGCCTCTCGGCCGAGCTGGCGGATGGCGATGAGCTGGCCATCGTGCCCCTCGTGAGGCTCTAGAGGACTATCTCCTCCTCCCCGAGCTTCTTCAGTATCCTCGGGCTCACCTTGATGGCCGGTATGGACTCTGGCCCTACCTCCTCCGTCCTGCGCTTCACGGTCTCCCCGCAGATGCCGCCCGGGAGGAGGCGCCTCTTAACACAGGTGGCGAAGGCGCAGTTGGCCACATCGCACACGTCGTTGGCCCAGCGGCACCAGAACTTGTCGCCTCTTATCACCAGCGCCTTCTTGGCGCATCTGAAGAATCTGCAGAGAGGGGTGCAGCGCTTGGGGCCGGACAACTCAGGACAACCCCGCTGCGCCGGTTGACTCTCTAATGGGCATCTTATAAGGTTTTCTTGCCCGCCCACCTCCGCCAGAAGAAGATGATGGCTGTGCCACCCAGGGCCGTGAGGAGGCCAGCTAGGGCGGCTAAGAAGGCAGGCAGCCAGAGGGGGTGGCCGAGGAACAGGATGCGGTCCGCGAGCACTACCTCCACCTTCCCTGCCTTCCTCAGGAGAATGCTCCTCATGGCCAACAGCTCGTGGCCGGAATAGACCTCCACGCGGTAGGCACCAGCCTCTAGATCCCTGAAGGTTACCGAGCCATCCGGGCCCGTGGAGCTCTCGGCCACCACGTTCCCCTCTCGGTCCAAGAGCTTCACGTCCAGGCCCGGCATGGGGTGCCCGAGGGCATCGCGCACCAGCACCCTCAGGGCTAGCTTAGGCATCTTGTAGGTGAGGAAGCACCAGGTCCGGTTCTCCACCACGAGCACCTTCTTCTCCGCCACCAGACGCCCTCCTACGCTGGCCTTCACCAGGCAGTAGCCGAAGGGGACACGTAGCCTCGCTAGGCCGTGCTCATCCGTGCTGGCCTCGCCCACCTTCATGCCCGTGCCCCAATCCCACGCCTCCACGGTGGCGCCTGCCACGGGCCTCATCTGCTCGTCCGACAGGCTGACCAACAGGTCCAGGGAGGGGCAGGAGAGCTCCACGGTGGAGCTCCCGTTCAGCCTGCTCAGCCTGATGATGGCAAAGGGCTCCGAAACGCCCCGCCTGTAGGCCTTTATGGTGTAGGAGGCGTTCATGAGGGCGTGCTCAAGCTCGCAGGTGCCATCCAGCCCCGTGGTGAGCTCCTCCGCGTGGGTCGTGCTGTTGCCCTTCACGTTCGTGTAATTGGCCGTGATGCGCACCCTCGCGTTCATGAGCGGGAGGCCGCCTTCCTCCAGCACGGCCCGGAAGGAGAGGCGGCAGACCGTGCAGTTCAGGGGGCCGAGGGTCATGTTCCCGAGCACCGTGATGTTCTCCAGCAGGCCCACGGGCGCCTCCAGCCACACAGCCCTTATGTCGCAGGTGGTGCCGTTCGGCAGCCAGAGCTCAGCCCAGCCCGTCCCGTTCGCCTCCGCGCTCGTTATCACCTCCCCGCTGGTGGCGTTCAAGGCCTCCACCGTGGCGTTAGGCAGGGGCTCGCCATCCGCGTCTAGCACGCGCACCAACACGCGGAACTCCACGGGCTTCTCCTCCTGAGCGCTCGCCACGGCCAACAGGTGCCCGTGCTGCCCGAGCGCCACCGCCAGCAGGGGGGCCGTGAGCAGCACGATGAGCACGAGGGAGGTCAGCCTCTCCTCAGCCCTATGGCGCAATTCCCCCACCTTGCCCTCACGTGATGGAGCTGGCTTAAGAATTTTAGCGGGCGTGCTGCCACCGCGGACGTGATAAAGCCATCTGGCCTAGAGGGGCTCGCGCGCAAGAAACAGGTTGTTCGGCTCCTGGCCAGCCTCATGGACGATGAGGCCGTGAGGAGGGCAGGACGAGACCCGCACGCCAGAAGGCCCCCTAGGCCCTGCGGCCTGACCGTGCACCCGGGGAAGGGCTGCCCGAACGCCTGCCTCTACTGCTACGTGGGCGATCTGCTGGGCACCGGGCCAGCCGAGCCCATCCCCACCCGCCTGAGCGGTCTAGAGCTGGCCTACGCGCTCGCCTGTAACCCCTTCTTCGTGCCCGGGCACATGGGCACCTTCTTGGCCATGGGCGCGGTCTGCGACCCATTCCATCCCTCCTTGGCCCGGAAGACGCTCGATATCCTGTCGGCTGTGGCCGAGCACCTCGGGAACCCCACGCAGTTCTCCACCAAGATGCGGCTCACGCCCGAGCTGGTGGAAAAGCTGCCCAGGGAGCTGCCGATAAGCCCCCTGATTACCATAGTAACGCTTGAGAGGGCAGATGAGCTTGAGCCCAGGGCGCCATCGCCAGAGGAGCGTCTTGAGGCCATACGCCTCCTCAGGAAGGCCGGTTTCAAGCCCATGCTCTTCCTGAGGCCCATGCTCCCCGGCCTGGTGGAGAAGGAGGCGGACGACCTGCTCTCCGAGGCGAGGCAGGCCGGTGCTCTAGGCGTTGTGGTAGGTGCCCTGCGCGTTTCAGAGCCCATCCTGGCCAGGCTGGCCAAGATAGGCTTGGACAAGCCCGTGAGGGCTAGGCTGAGGGGGAAGAAGGTGCCTGCTGGCAGGTTAGTAGCTGTTCCCTCATCCGACCTGAGGGAGTTCGTGCTCTCGGCCGCGAGGGAGAAGGGCCTCCTGGCCTTCAGGGCCGCCTGCTGTGCAAATGCCTTCTGTGCTGGCGTTCCCTGCGCTGACCTCTGCTGGCTCAGGGGCTTCTGCACGCGCTGCCCGAATAACTGCCCGAGCAAGGTGCCGGAGGTAGGTGAGGGCGAGGTGGCCGAGGCCCTTAGGGCCGCCTACGGCCTCCACGCGACCGAGGTCCACGTGGAGCCGGACAGGTTAATCGTCCACGTGCGCGGGAAGGGGCGCCTGCCCCGCGGCCTGATGAGGGCTGCCCGCAAGGCCCTTGAGGTAGCGGCCAGGAGGCCCACGATTTTAAGGGCCGTGTGAGCTAGAGGCTGGCTCGGCCTTGGAGCTCCTGGTCGTGAAGCAGGGCTGGTATGGCGAGAGGATAGAGAGGCACGTGAGGGAGCTGGCGTCCGATTGGCACGTGCTCTCGGCCAGCCTCAGGAGGGGATTGCCGCGCCTGCTGGAGGACGAGGACATCGAGAGGCTCGTGAGTGCCCTGCTCTCACAGCTGCCAGGGAGCGCCCTTAGGCCCGATGTGGTCCTCTTCCTGGCCGAGGAACCCACGGCCTGCCTCCTCCTGCCCGAGCTGACGGAGAGGCTGGACCCCGGAGGCGTGATATGCCCTGTCGATGACTACCGCGTGGTCCCCAGGGGCTTCGAGAGGCAGCTCTCGGCCGAGCTGAGGGAGCTGGGCGTTCCCCACGCCTTTCCAAGGCCCTTCTGCTCCCTCTCAGGTGGGCAGGGGAGCATAAGGGAGTTCTCTCGTTCCTTCGGGAGGCCGGAGGTAGAGGTAGCGCTCTCGGGCGATGAGGTAGCCGAGGTCCGCGTGCTGCGTGGAGCTCCCTGCGGTAGCACGCACTACATGGCCGCGAGGCTGGTGGGCGCCAGGGCCGAGGAGGCCCCGAGGCTCGCGGGCCTATACGTGCAGATCTACCCCTGCCTGGCCTCCCACGTGGAGGACCCGCTCCTGGGCGAGGACATGATACACATCTCGGCTGAGCTGGCCAAGAGGGCCGTGGAGAAAGCCATAAGAAGGGCCACGTCGGGGGGCTGAGGCAGCCATGCCCCTCACGCCCCTCCACTACCCCGTGGCCTACGCCATGAGGAAGCTGGCCAAGAGAGCCGGGATAGAGCTTGACATGGCTGGCCTGGCCATAGGGTCCTTCACGCCCGACCTAGAGTGCCCGTTCTTCATGGTGGCCCTCTGGACAGGCTTCCTGCCGCCAGATGCTCCCTGGGCATGGGCACACAGGCTGGTATTGCACAGCCTGCTCGGGAGCCTGACCCTGGGCTCTCTCATCTCCATCCTCATAGTGCTGGCCTTATACAAGCTCATGGCCCCAGAAGGGATGGACAGGCCCTCCTTACCGCGCCTCTACGTGGCCTGCTCCCTGGGAAACCTATCGCATGTCCTACTCGATGCCGTCCACCACCCGTATAACCCGCTCTTCTACCCCTTCACGGCCGAGAACGTGAGCGCCCTCGTGCTCATGGGGAATCTGTGGCTGGCCAACCTAGTGGTCTATGGCATCGTGGTGCCAGCCTCGGTAGTCGTCCTCCTGCGCGAGTGGGGCTCCGAGCACGGCCTCCTGGCCCAGCTCCTCTTCGACCCGCCTAGAGGAGGCCCTGGGAGCGGAAGAACTCCATGAGCTTCCTGGCCGCCAGCTCTGAGGCAGCCCTCTGGGCCTCGGCCGTCTGGCCGCCTATGTGGGGCGTGGCTATCACGTTCGGCAGCTTGGCCAGCTCAAGGCTCACGCCACTTAGGGGCTCCTCCTCAAAGACATCTAAGGCCGCGCCAGCCAGCCTGCCCTCCTTGAGGGCCTTCAGCAGCGCCCTCTCATCTATCACGCCTCCGCGGGCCGTGTTCACGAGGAAGGCTCCATCCTTCATCATGTTAAGCTCGCGCTCGCCTATCATGTGGTAGGTCTGGGGCGTGAGGGGCACGTGGATGGTCAGTATGTCCGAGGAGCGCAGGAGTTCCTCGAAAGGCACGAGCTTAGCGCCCGTCCGGGCCAGCACGGCCTCTATGCCAGGAGGGCGGGTGCGCCTGAAGGCCAGGATGCGCATGCGGAAGGCCGAGCAGAGCTCCGCTACCCTCTGCCCTATGCGGCCGAAGCCCAGGATGCCGAGCGTCTTGCCAGCCAGCTCCCAGCCCATGAGCTCCCTCTTCGCCCAGCGCCCCTCCTTCATGCTCTTGTCAGCGTAAGGCAGGCGCCTCGCGAGGGCCAGGATGAGGGCCACCGTTAGCTCGGCCACCGCCTCCGTGGAGGCCTCGGGCGTGTTGAAGACCGCTACGCCCAGCTCGTGGGCTGCCTCCAGGTCTATGTTGTCCAAGCCCACGCCCGCACGGCAGATAGCCCTCAAGCGCCCCTTAGCGCCCGCCTCTAGGAGGGGCCTGCGGAGCTTCGTGCGCCCCCTCACCACCAGGGCATCGTATTGGCCTATGATGGCCGTGAGCTCCTCCGGGCCTATGTCGGGCCTGAGGTCCACCTGGACGCCAGCCGCCCGCAGGAGCTCCGGGCCACGGGGGTCCACGGGGTCCGTGATGAGCACGCGCACGGTCAAGCCAGGCCACCTGCCTCGCCTGTGCGGGAGGGCTTATATGCTTCCCTCAGGGGCCAATAGCCGGGGCCTGGCTTGATGACCAAGAAGGACAAGTATGAGCTGGTGAGCGAGCTGGCGCGCAGGAGGGGCTTCTTCTGGCCAGCCGTGGAGATATACGGGGGCGTGGCGGGCTTCATCTGCTACGGCCCCCTGGGCGTGCTCCTGAAGGAGCGCATCATAAGGAAGTTCAGGGAGATCTACGTGAAGCCCCTCAGGGCGCTTGAGATAGACTCGCCCATCATCATGCCCGGGAAGGTCTTCGAGGCCTCAGGGCATGTGGAGCACTTCAAGGAGCCCATGGTGGAGTGCCTGACCTGTGGTCGCAAGTTCAGGGCAGACCACCTCCTTGAGGCCGTTGGCGTGAAGGACGCGGAGAAGCTGGGCCTTGAGGAGCTCATGGCCGAGATGGCCGCGAGGGGCGTGAGGTGCCCGGAGTGCGGGGGCGAGCTGGGCAGGCCAGGCTACTTCACGACCATGTTCACCACCACCATAGGCCCCTACTCGGACGCGGTGGGCTACGGGCGGCCCGAGGCAGCCCAGGGCATCTTCGTGGAGTTCAGGCGCCTCTACGAGCAGGCCAGGAAGAAGCTCCCCTTCGGCGTGGTCCA
>CAZPDR010000017.1:0-10033 GCA_964585495.1 uncultured Candidatus Bathyarchaeia archaeon | reverse complement strand
GCTCTAGGCCAGCCTCCATGTCCAAGACCACCACATCGCGCTCGTAGAGCACCAGATGCCTCAGGAGCTCCCGCACGAGGGCCAGGGAGGGGCAGAGGCAGCCCGAGCCAGCCCGGGGAGGCGAGCCGACGATGAGGAGGCGGACGCTATCGGGACCCACAAGCGAGTAGCGAGCGGGTATGTCGTCCACACGCGGCGTCAGCTTGAAGAACGAGCCCCAGCCCGAGCCAGGCCGTGAGCCCGTGCGCTCCTCCACCAGGTCTAGGTCCTCCGAGATGGGCACCACCTCCGCGGCCACGTGGGCAGGGAGGCCGAGCGTGGAGTAGAGGTTTGGGTTGGAATCGCAATCCACCGCCAGCACGCGGAGGCCAGCTCGGGCCAGGAAGCGGGCCAGGGTGCCGGCTACGAGCGTCTTGCCCACGCCTCCCTTGCCGCACACCGCTACCTTCAGGCCGCCCACGGGCCACTAGGCCATGCTGGCATGATATAACGGTTGTGCTCTGATCGCCAGCATCATCGCCGATAACGCTTAAGGGCCTTATCTAACGCCATCGGGGCAGGGAGACCGCGATGCGCGGAGGTCAGCTCGTGATAAGGCCGTTCGTCGAGGGCCAGGACGAGGCAGCCTGGGTGAGCATCGCTAATGAATACCTGGGCCACTTCCTCGGGCCCGATTACGTGCCCAAGGACCGGGAGACGCTGGAGTGGCTGGAGAAATCGCCTTGGTATGACCCAGAGGGTATGTTCGTGGCCGAGCTGAATGGCGAGCCCATAGGGGTCATCACGGCTTACGTGGACAAGCGGGCGGGGAGGCGGCACGGCATCTTGAGCGTCGAGCTGCGCCTCCGCTATGTGGGCAGCGAGCACGAGAGGCAGATGCTCTTCTTCGGCCTTGAGAGCCTGCGCAGGAGAGGGGTTTCCTACGCGAGGACCTGGGTCAGGGACAACATGGTGGAGCGGATAAGGCTTCTGGAGGCGGAGGGCTTCAAGCGGATAAGGGCCTTCAGCGTGATGAAGATGAGGCTGAGCCAGCTCAGGCGCGGCATCGGGGAGTGCAAGCGCGTCCAGCTAAGGCCCATGAGGCTGGAGCGCGACCTAGGGCTCTTGACCTTCCTCTTGAACGAGGCCTTTAAGGGCCAGTTCGGCTTCAGGCCAACCACAATAGAGGAAAACCGGGCCTGGCTGAGCGAGCCGGGCAAGGAAATCCACGTGATACTCGCCTACTGGGGCCGGACGCCCATAGGCTACATAGCGCTTGAGATAAGCGAGAAGCTCGTCGAGGCCGGGAGGAAGGTCGGCGAGGTCAGCTCCCTGGGCGTGCTGAGGCCCTACAGGCGCCTAGGGGTGGGGACGGCCCTCATGCTTGAGGGCCTGGAATGGTTCAGGGGGCGCGGCATGGAGGAGGCCATGTTGGAGGTAGATGAGGACAATCCCACGGGGGCCATCCGGCTATACGAGAAGGTGGGCTTCAGGGTGGCGCATAAGGTGTTCGTCTACGAGCGGCCCATCGGCTCACAGGAGTGGGCTAGCTCCACGTGCCCTAGCCCGTAGAGCGTCATAAGGGCCAGGCTTAAGGGCGTGGGAAGGGATGTCCGTGATCGTGAAGTTTCTTAAGCCATTTTGCCGCTCGGGTGAGGGGTGGGGCCTGGCATGAGCTCGGTGGTGAAGCTTGAGCTAGGCAGGACGTTGCTCCTAGATGGCCCTGCCTCGGCCCGCGTGCTCTCGGGCCGCGTGTCCATCTTCGGGGCCGAGGTGGGGGCTGGCAGGCGCGTCCTGGTGCGGAAGGGCCGCAGGCTCCCCCTGGAGCCGCTGGAGCCATCTGAACTTGAGGTAGTGGTGGGCAGGGATGGCTCCTTCTCGCTCGTGGAAGGCAGTCCCATTCCTTCCTCCTGGCGAGAGGCTGCAGAGGAAGCCCTAGCGCTCGGCGGGCGCGTGAAGCTCATGGTCCTCGGGGGCGTGGACGTGGGCAAGACGAGCCTCTGCACCTACCTGGCCAACACGGCCCTTAAGGCTGGCCGCTCGGTGGGCCTCGTGGACGCTGACGTAGGCCAGTCGGACATAGGGCCCCCCTGCACCATAGGCTTCGCCCGTATCACCAGGCCCGTGGCCGACCTGGCGAGCGTGAGGGCAGAGCAGGTCTTCTTCCTGGGCGATAAGACGCCATCTTACATGGTTGAGAGGGCCCTGGAGGGCATAAAGGCCATGATAAAAGCGGCCGAGGACGCTGGCGTGGAATTCCTTATCGTGAACACCGATGGCTGGATCAGCGGGCGGGGGGCAGCAGAATACAAGAGGGCGATAGCGGAGCTCCTGGGGCCAGACATGATCTTGGCCCTCGCAAGAGGCCTGGAGCTGGACGAGGTGCTAGTGGCCCTGGAGGGCTGGGAGGTGAGGCGCCTAGAGGTCTCGCCCTTCGTGCGCGAGCGGGACAGGGAGATGAGGCGGGAGCTCCGGGCGCTTGGCTACAGGCGCTACCTGGAGGGCGCGAAGATCGTAACCGTCCAGTTGGATTGGGTGGAGGTGGAGGGCTACCTGCCTGGCTCCGGCCTGAGGCCCACCAGGGAGAGGCTGGCCACCATCCTCTCCCACCTGAGCTCCCGCCCGCTCTACTGCGAGGAGGGCCAAGAGGACATCACGCTCGTTTACGACAAGGAGGTCCCCCTGCCAACGCCAGAGGAGCTGGCAGCTCTTGAGCAGGCCCTGGGCAAGAAGGCCCGCGTGCTCGTCAAAGGCGCTGAGAAGGACCTGCTGGTGGCCCTCTACGATGCCGAAGGGCGCTTCCTGGGCATAGGAACCGTGGTCTGCGTGGACTACAGGAAGCGGGCCGCTCGCATCTACACGCCAGCGGAGGAGAAGGCCGTGGCCAAGCTGTGCGTGGGGCGCATAAGGGTGAGCCAGGATGGCAGCGAGCTAGAGACGCCCACGCAGGCATTAGCACCGGCCCAGGAGGCACGTGCCTGAGGTCCCCGGGCCCCTTATCCCGTGCTAGCTAGTCCCTCCTGTGCTCCTCCCGCGGTAGCACGTGGGGAGAACGCTTTTCCTCACCAGCGCCCGCCCCATCTAAGAGGCGAGGCCCTTGTCGGAGGAGCTCAGCATGAGGCAGCACCAAGAGGAAATAGACGGACAGCGCTACACGGCCGCGCTCCTTGAGCTCCCCAACGCCTGCCTCCTCTTCATCAGCGAGGGAAGGCTCGCGTTAGGCACCCTCGCGCTCGCGGTCCCTTCCTCGCTCCAGGAGAGGCCTGGCATCGCCTCCGCGAGCATCCTAGGCGAGAGACATGCCCTCTTGGCCCGCGTGTTGGCCGAGAGGCTGGCTGGCCTGAAGGGCAAGATCGCCCTGGTATCCCTGCGTGCTCACGGCCCAGAGGCCCAAGTGGGGCCGAGGGCCTTAGCCATGCTGAAGAAGATCTTGGAGGGGGCTGGCCGTGAGCCTTAGGGCCTTCCTGCAGGAATGCCGGGCCAAGGGCGAGATCCTGGAGGTGCATGAACCCCTTTCGCCGCGCTACGAGATCGCGGCCGTCATCAAGGCCCTGGACGGCGGCCCCCTCTTGGCCTTCACGAACGTGGAAGGGCATCCTGGCTTCACGGTCATCTCCAACCTCTGCAACAGGGACCGCCTCCTCAGGGCCCTTGGCGCTAGCGATGTGGCCGATGCCTACAGGCGCCTTTTGAGCGCGGCTGAGCGTCCGTCTGAGCCCGTGGTGAGGAGCTCCGGCCCAGAGGCTGAGGAGGTGGTGATGGAAAGGCCAGATCTGGCCAAGTTGCCCATCCTCACGCACTACGAGGGGGATGCTGGCCCCTACATCACCTCAGCCGTGATCTCGGCTAGGAGCCCCGATGGCCGCGTGGAGAACGTCTCCGTCCACCGCTTGCTCGTGCTAGGCCGGGACAGGATGGCCATCAGGCTCGTGCCCAGGCACCTTTACCGCCTCTGGCAGGAGGCCCGCGGGGAAGGCCGCGATCTGCCGGTGGCCATAAGCATAGGCGTGCACCCAGCCGTCATCCTGGCCTCCACCACGCCCGTGCCCTTCGGCGTGAGCGAGTTCTCGGTGGCCAACACGCTCTTAGGCGGCCGTTTTGAGTTGGTGGAGTGCGAGAACGGCGCCAGGGCACCCGCCCACGCGGAGATCATCATGGAGGCCGTGATAAAGGCGGATGAGATGGCGCCAGAAGGGCCCCTGGTGGACATAACGGGCACGCACGATGTGGTGAGGCAGCAGCCCGTCGTGCACGTCCAGCGCATCCTCATGCGCGAGAGGCCATATTACCATGCCATCCTGCCTGCTGGCGTGGAGCACAGGCTCCTCATGGGCTTCCCACGTGAGGCCGAGATCTGGCGGGCCGTCAGCAAGGTAGTGCCGCGCGTCCTGGCCGTGAACCTGACCGTGGGCGGCTGCGGCTGGCTCCACGCGGTGGTGGCCATAGAGAAGAACGTGGATGGCGATGCGAAGAATGCCATAATGGCCGCCTTCGCAGCCCACCCGAGCCTCAAGCATGTGGTGGTCGTGGACCCGGACGTGGACGTCTATGACCCAGAGCAGGTGGAGTGGGCCATAGCCACCCGCTTCCAGGCGGACGAGGACCTCGTGGTCGTGAGGAACGTGCGCGGCTCCTCGCTCGACCCATCGGCTGACCAGGCCACGGGCCTCACGACCAAGCTGGGCCTAGATGCCACGGTGCCCCTAGGCAGGGACAGGAAGGCATTTCAGAGGGCCGGGATACCTATGAGCGAGCGAGCTAAGGCCGTGCTTAGGAGGCTGGGGGCTTGAAGGCGGTGGTCATCAAGGTGGGCGGTTTCGCCTTCCCAGAGCAGCCTGACACAGCCTTCCTCAGGGAGCTCGCAGCCATATTCAAGCGCCTGGCGAGCGAGGGCTACCGGATGGCCGTGGTAGCTGGCGGAGGGAGGCTGGCTAGGACGCTCATAGAGGCCGGGAGGGCTCTAGGAGCGAGCGAGGCCCTGTGCGATGAGCTGGCCATAAGGGCCTCCAGGCTGAACGCGACCCTCTTGGCCCTAGCCCTCGGCCTGCCAAACCCTCTGAGCGTGCCGACCGACACGCCCTCCCTCGTGCGCGAGCTCGCGGCCGGGCAGCCCATCGTGGTCCTCGGCGGCCTCCAGCCCGGTCAGTCCACGGACAGCGTGGCCGTGCTCGCGGCCGAGCTCATGGGCGCCCGCCTGGTCGTGAAGGCCACGGACGTGGACGGCATCTACACGGCCGACCCACGCAGGGTGCCCGGGGCCAGGAAGCTGGACCGCCTGACCTACCGGGAGGCCATGGAGCTCCTGGCCGGGAAGGCCGTGAGAGCTGGCACCTACGAGCTCCTAGATCCCCTGGCCCTAAGGCTGGCCGAGCGCTCCCGCATAGCCATAAGGGTCGTGAATGGCCGCGACCCCGAGAGCATCTACAGGGCCGTGAGGGGCGAGCCGATCGGCACGCTCGTGGGAGCCTGATGCCTCATAGCTTAAATCGGGGCGGGCCAGAGCCCTAACACGGTGCGGGGGTGGCCGAGCCAGGCCAAAGGCGGCGGGCTCAAGAACCCCTGCCCGGGCCCTGAGGAAGCCCGAGGAGGTTGGGCCACCCGCTCCCCGGAGGGGGTTCGTGGGTTCGAATCCCACCCCCCGCACCACCTCTCGGCTAAGCTATTATCCGGCCGCGAGAGGAGCTACGCGTGGGGCTGGTGGGCTTGGGGCTGGAGCTCTCCTACGGGGGCGTCAAGATCAGGGTGTCAAGGGGCGATATCACGCGTTGGTCAAGCGAGCTCAGGCCTTGCGCCATCGTGAACCCGGCGAACAGCCTGATGCTCATGGGCGGTGGCGTGGCCGGCGCCATCAGGCGGGCCGGTGGAGCCGAGATAGAGGAGGAGGCGCGAAAGCACGCTCCCGTGCCCGTGGGGCAGGCCGTGGCCACGGGGGCGGGGCGGCTGCCGGTGGACCGCGTCATCCACGCGCCCACCATGGAGCAGCCGGCCATGAGGACTACGGCCGAGAAGGTCAGGAGGGCCGTGAGGGCTGCTCTTGAGTGCGCTGACCGGGAGGGCGTGGTGGCCGTGGCCTTCCCGGGCATGGGCACGGGCGTGGGCGGCGTCCCGGTGGAGGAAGCCGCGAAAACTATGATGGAGGAGGTGAAAGCGCACATAGATGCTGGCACGGGCCTCAAGGCCGTGGAGTTCGTGGCCTTCACGGCCGACCTTGAGGGGGCGTTCGCGAGGTGGGCGAGGGAGCTCCTAGCTGAAGGATAGGCCTGAGCTACCTCCTCCAAGGCCAGAATTGTGAAATACCCAGGCGCCTCCTCTGCCCCGGTGGTGAGGCCTGCCTTGCCAAGGCCGGAGGTGGTGTTGAGAGGACAGCCAGGCGAGCGCTACCTGCTGCTCGGCAACGAGGCCGTGGCCCGCGGCATCGTGGAGGCGGGCGTGGGCGTGATGACCACTTACCCGGGCACGCCGAGCTCAGAGATAGCCGACACGGTGTCGGCCATAGCGCGCGACGCTGGCATCTACATGGAGTATTCCACGAACGAGAAGGTGGCCGTGGAGGTGGCCGCTGGCGCCGCCATCTCGCACGTGCGCTCGGCGGTATGCATGAAGCACGTGGGCCTGAACGTGGCCGCGGATGCGTTCATGACGCTCGCCTACGTGGGCGTGAGGGCTGGCATGGTGGTCATCACGGCCGACGACCCCAACTGCTGGTCGAGCCAGAACGAGCAGGACAACCGCTACTACGCGCTCCTCTCCGGCCTCCCCTGCCTAGAGCCCTCCACGCCCCAGGAGGCCAAGGACATGTTCCTCCGCGCCATCGAGCTCTCCGAGCGCCTGGAGGTCCCCTGCCTCCTCAGGCTCGTCACGCGTGTCAGCCACACGAGGGGCCCCGTCCTCTTCGGCCCCAGGAGGGAGCCCACGCTGCCCGGCCGCTTCGAGCGAGATGTAGCCCGCTTCGTGATGGTGCCTGCCTTCGCCCGCGTGAGGCACCGCGTGCTGCTGGAGCGCATGCGTGCTGCCCGCGAGGAGGCCGAGAGGGCGAGCGACCTGAACTACGTAGCTCGGGAGGGAGGCCACCTGGGCGTGATAACGGCTGGCGCGGCCTTCAACTACGTGATGGAGGCCCTGGACGCGCTGGGCCTTGAGGCATCCGTGCTGAAGCTGGGCATGATTCACCCCTTCCCGGCCAAGCTGGTGGCCGATTTCGCGGCCAAGTTTGATGACGTGCTCGTGGTGGAGGAGCTTGAGCCCTACCTGGAGCTCCACACGCGGGCCGCCCTCCAGGCCGAGGACGTGAGGACGCGCGTCCACGGGAAGCTGGGGGCGGAACTCCTCCCCAGGCACGGGGAGCTCTCCACCCGGCTCGTGGTAGAGGCCCTCTGCAGGCTCACGGGCGCTAAGGCCCCCCTGGACTTCCCGGCCGTGGACGAGCGCGTCAAGAAGGCCGGGGAGCTCCTGCCCCCCAGGCCCCCCGTGCTCTGCCCGGGCTGCCCCCACAGGGCCTCCTTCTACGTGATCAAGCGCGTGGTAGGCCACAGGGCCGTCTGCACGACCGACATAGGCTGTTACGCGCTCGGCATTCAGAAGCCCCTTGAGATGGGCGACTTCCTCATCTGCATGGGCGCGAGCGTGGGAGGCGCCTGCGGTTTCAGCCGTGCCCTGGGCGAGCGCGTGGTGGCGGTGGTGGGCGACTCGACCTTCTTCCACGCGGCCATCCCGGCCCTGATAGATGCGGTCTATAACAGGCACGCCATCACCGTGGCCGTGTTGGACAACCTCACGACGGCCATGACGGGCGGCCAGCCCCACCCGGGCATGGGCATCACGGGCACGGGCGAGCCGGGGAAGCGCGTCCTCATCGAGGAGGTGGCCCGCGGCTGCGGCGTGGAGCGCGTCTTCGTGGTAGATCCCTTCGACGTGCGGGAGGCCACGCGCGTGTTCAGGGAGGCCGTGCGAGCAGAGGGCCCCTCTCTGGTGGTGTTCAGGCAGAAATGCCGCCTTCTGGCCGTCCGCGAGGCCAGGAGGGCTGGTCGCGAGCTTCCCAAGTATCGCACAGACCCGGAGATCTGCCGTGGCCTTGATGCCTGCGGTGTCTGCGTGAAGGCGTTCGGTTGCCCGGCCTTCTACGTGCGCGAGGACGGCAAGGTGGCCATAGACCGGGAGCTCTGCACGGGCTGCGGCGTCTGCGCCCAGGTCTGCCCGCACGGTGCCATAGAGCTCGTGGGCGCGAGCGAGGCGGAAGGGGGAGGCGGTGCGTGATGGTGGATGTGGTTATCTGCGGCGTGGGAGGGCAGGGCGTGCTGCTTTTGGCCGAGGTGCTCGGGAGAGCGGCCATGCTCAGCGGCCTGGACGTGAGGGTGAGCGAGATCCACGGCATGGCCCAGCGGGGTGGCTCCGTCATCTGCCACGTGAGGGCCAGGGAAGGGCGCGTTTACGCGCCCACGGTCATGGACGGCAGCGCGGACGTGCTGCTGGCGCTTGAGCTCTCCGAGGCCCTGAGGGCCATCCGCTACGTGGGGCAGCGCACCCTCGCTCTCGTGAGCACCCGCGCCATCAGGCCCGTGATGGTATCGCTTGGCATGGCCACCTACCCGAGCAGGGAGGCCGTGGAGGAGATGCTCAGGGGAGCGGGCGCCCACGTCCTTTTCATAAATGCCCTCAGGCTGGCCGAGGAGGCAGGCAGCCCTCTCGCCCAGAACATGGTCATGGCCGGCGCCCTCCACGCCACGGGCGCCTTCCCGGCCAAGCGCGAGGCCCTGCTCACGGCCATGAGGGAGCTCCTGCCCCCCAGGTATCTGGACGTGAACCTCAGAGCCTTCGAGCTCGGTGAGGCAGCCGCCAGGGAGGCCGCGCGTTAGGGGAGGGAAAGGCAGGCACCCTTCACCTTCCCCTTCTTTTTCGCCCTGGGAGGCAAGCACTTATCCCGTGGCCGCTGCTGCTGCCTCGGCCATGAGCGCTAGGGAGCGCGTGGTTCAACACGTCCGGGTGGAGCCTGGCATGACGGTGGGGGAGCTCCTAGCCCGCATGGAGGCCTGTGGCGTGCTGGGGGCTGGCAGGCTCGGGAGGGCAGCCAGCGTGGTGGCCAAGATGTTCTCCGACCCGGATTGCGCGGTCTTCCTCAGCTTGGCGGGCGCCCTCGTGCCGGGCGGCATGAGGCTCATCATAAGGGACCTGGTGGACCGCGGCCTCCTCCACGGCATCGTTACCACGGGCGCGAACGTGGTCCACGACCTGGTGGAGGCCCTGGGCTTCAGGCACGCGGTGGGCACCTTCAAGGCCGATGACGTGAGGCTCCGCGAGGAGCGCGTGGGCAGGATAGGCGACATCTACATAGACATGGAGGCTTTCACGGCCCTTGAGGCCTGGCTGAGGCGCGTGCTGGCGGAGCTCCCGCCCGAGGTGAGGGCCCGCATATCCGGCGCCTGCCTCATCCGAGAGCTAGGCCTGCGCCTGGAGGACCCCAATTCCATCGTAGCTACCGCGGCCAGGAGGGGCGTGCCCATCATCTGCCCCGGCTTCGTGGACTGCGTGGCTGGCTTCCAGCTCTGGACGCTCTCCGACGAGCTAGGCCTGCGCCTGGACCCGTTTGGGGACCTGAGCGAGCTCATGAACGTCCTCCTGCCCGCAAAACGCGTGGGCCTCATCATCCTCGGCGGGGGCATGCCCAAGCACTTCCTCATGTTCGCCACCACCTTCCGAGATGGCGCTGACTACGCGGTCCAGATCACCATGGACAGGCCCGAGCCAGGCGGCCTGAGCGGTGCGCCCCTTGAGGAGGCCATAAGCTGGAGCAAGGTGAGGCCTGGTGCCGATGTCGTTACGGTCATCTGCGATGCCACCATAGCCTTCCCGCTCATCGTGGCAGCAGCCCTGGAGAAGATGGGCGAGCGAGGTGGGCGCCCCACGGTTTATTAAGGAGGGATACCCCCTCCGGGCGGGAAACGGGGCTAGAAGGCATGGAGGCAGCTCAGCTGAAGGTGGAGTTCCTGAGGCTCCTGAAGGAGGACGAGGAGTTCCGTTATGCCGTAGCTGGCCTGCTGGGCTTCAGGGAGATACTGGA
>CAZPDR010000016.1:0-10210 GCA_964585495.1 uncultured Candidatus Bathyarchaeia archaeon | reverse complement strand
CCAGCTGCCCTTCCTCCACCACGAGTTCCCCGGCCTTTACCACATACCTCACCAGGTTGGAGCCCAGCCTGTAGCCCACGTGCCTGTGGTCTGGCACGTCAAGGAGCACCAGGTCGGCCTTCTTCCCAGGCTCTATGGAGCCTACCTCGCCCGAGAGGCCGATGGCGTGGGCCGCGTTCAGGGTGGCAGCCGTCAGGGCCTCGGAGGGCAGCATGCGCATGCAGTAGCAGGCCAGGGCCATCACGGTCAGCATGCTCTCCACCGGGCAGTTGGGGTTGAAGTCCGTAGCCAGGGCCACCGCCAGGCCGAGCTGGTCTATCATCTTCCTCGCATCCGCGAAGCGGCCCAGGAGGGTCGTGAGGGGGCTCGCGGGCAGCAGGACGGCCACCACGCCAGCCTCGGCCATCGCCCTCAAGCCCTTCTCAGAGGCGAAGAGCAAGTGGTCGGCTGAGGCAGCCTTCAGCTCGGCAGCCAGCTTGGCGCCGCCCGTGTCCGTGAACTCGTCAGCGTGGAGCTTGGGCCTCAGGCCGTGCCTCAGGCCAGCCTCCAACACGCGCCTCGCCTGCTCAGGTGAGAAGACGCCCTCCTCGCAGAAGACATCGCAGAAGGTGGCCAGGTCGCGCTCGGCCACGGCGGGCACCATCTCCTCGACCAGGAGTTCCACGTAGGCGTCTGGCTCACGCGCATACTCGGGCGGTATGGCGTGGGCGCCCAGGAAGGTGGCCACCAGGTCCACCGGGTGCTCCTCGCCCGCCATCTTCAGGGCCCTCAGGCACTTCAGCTCGTCCTCCGTGGTGAGGCCGTAGCCGCTCTTCGCCTCCACCGCGGTGGTGCCGTGGAGGAGCATGATGTCCAGGCGCTCCAGGCACTCGCGCGCCAGCTTTCTCAAGCTCGCGGCCCTGGTGGCCCTCACGGTCCGCATGATGCCGCCACCGCGGGCCAGGATGTCCATGTAGGTGAGGCCACTGATCTTCATCTCAAGCTCCTCTGGCCTGAAGCCCTCCGAGGCGAAGACCAGGTGCGTGTGGGCGTCCACGAGGCCAGGTATCACGGTCAGGCCAGCCGCGTTCAGCTCTACATCGGCCCTAAAGGCCCGCCTCAGCTCTCGCGTCCTGCCCACGGCCACTATACGGCCATCCCTCACAGCCACGGCCGCATCCCTTATGACGAGGAGCTCCCTCATGGCACGGCCTCTCACGGGCGCTGGCCCCGTGGGCGTCGCCAGCTCGGAGGCCCCATAGACCAGTAGATCCACCTGCTCGCGGCCAGCCGCGCTCAGGAAGGCCACCTCCCCATGGCCTTCGCCAGGGCCACCTCCAGGATGTCGTCCTCCGTGAAGTCCTCCACCTGGAGGTAGTAGCGCACCAGCTCCACCACGGCCTTCAGCGGTATCGGGCCGCAGAACTCAGCCCCGAGGACGGGGACGCCATAGCGCTTGGCCTCAAGGCGCACGAGCTCCATCACGCGGTGGAGAGGCGTGCGCTCCGGGTTGGAGATGACCATGCCGACCTGGACGTGGCCTCCCCTGGGCACGTAAACCCCTATGGCCTTCACGTCAGCTAGACCGCCCTTCTCCGCGTGGAGCGCCCTGGCCACGCGCTTGGCCACCTTAAGGCTGTTCGTGCCCAAGTTCACGTTGAAGTTCACTATGGCCCTCCTGGCGCCAGCGGCCGTGGCACCCGCCGTGGGATGCGGCCTTCTAGGGCCGAAATCTGGCTCCCGGCCGGGCTTGGCCATCATCTCCGCCAGCTTCTCGAACTCACCAGCCCTTATCCAATCTAGGCTCCTGCGCTCGGGCCTGGTGGCAGCCTCAGCGTAGAGGTAGACGGGCACATCGCATTCCTCTGCGAACCTGCGGCCGAACTCGCGGGCCAGGCGCACGCACTCCTCCATGCTCGTGCCAGCCAGGGGCACGAAGGGCACCACGTCCACCGCGCCCATGCGGGGGTGCTGGCCCTTGTGGTAGCGCATGTCTATGCGCTCGACGGCCACCCTCGCGGCCCTCAACATGGCCTCCAACACGGCATCGGCCTCACCAGCGAAGACGACCACGAGCCTGTTGTAGTGCTCATCGGCCGTGTGGTCCAGCACGTAGGCGCCCTCCACGGACCTAATGGCCTCTAAGATGGCCTCTACCACGGCCGGGTCGGAGGTGCTGAAGTTGGGCGTGCAACACACTAGGCCCATGCTCAACACCTGCACTCCCGGCCTTCTGGCTAGCCTTAAGCCTTTGAGCAGCCCGCACGAGGGCGCGGGAGGTGGGCTCGCCCTGGCCCTGCTACGCGTCCACCACATAGGCCTGGCCGTGGAAGATCTAAACAAGGCCCTGGAGTTCTTCTCGGGCGTCTTAGGCCTGGAGGTCGAGAGGACCGTGGTGGTCGAGGAGCAGGACATGCGTGCTGCCTGGCTCCGCCTTGGCGACCTGTGGCTTGAGCTCATGGAGCCCCTCAGCCCGAACGGGCCCGTGGGCCGCTTCCTGGCCAAGCGGGGCGAGGGCGTTCACCACGTGGCCGTGCTCGTGGACGACATACGGGCCGCCTGCGAGGAGCTCAGGCGTGCTGGCGTCAGGCTGGTCTATGAGGAGCCCAAGCGTGGGCATGACGGGGCGCTCTACAACTTCATACATCCGAAGGCGGCTCACGGCGTCCTGCTTGAGTTAAGGCAGGAGTCGGGGGGCTGAGCAAGTGTTAATAGGTCATGCGTGAAAGGCTAGCACGAGCGAGCTTGAGCACCGCGCTCAGGCTAAGGGCTAGAGGCCGTGTCCAACACGTGGGCTTCAAGCGGTGTGCCCAGGAGGTAGCTCGCGAGCCCGGGGACCTCAGGCAGGACGTGCGCTCCCCGGCAGGGGGGCTGGGCGTGAGGCTGCCCGTGGCCGAGGACGGGGGCCGGGAGGGCGAGAGAGGCTTCGAGTTCCTAGAGCACACGGCCGACCAATACGTGCTCGCCTACGGCCACGACCTGAAGGCCGCCTTCGAGGAGGCGGCCAAGGCCCTGTTCGCCACCATGACGGACCTAGAGGCCGTGAGGCCCGAGGTGGCCGTGGAGCTCCGGGTGGAGGGCCACGACCTGAAGGCCCTCCTCTACAACTGGCTTGAGGCCCTCCTGGTGAAGTTCGAGACCGAGGGCCTCTTATTCCGCGATTTCGAGGTCCTTGAGCTCTCGGGAGGCGATGGCAAGCCCTACAGGCTGAGGGCGGTGGCCAGGGGCGAGCCCTTCGACCCGGGGAGGCATCCCCAGCACGTGGGTGTGAAGGCCATCACCTACCACCTCATGGAGATAAGGCAGGAGCCGGGCCGCGTGGAGCTCAGGTTCCTGTTGGACATCTGAGGTGATGGGCATGCGTGCCTTCCTCGCCAGCCTCCTCCTCGCTTGCCTTTTCCTCCTGCTCGCCCCAGCCAGCTCGGCCGCGAGCTTGAGCGTCCAAGGACCTTTAGGCGCGGGGGTGGAAGAGAACAAGCCCCCGAAGATAGAGGGCGTGGCCTTCGTGCGTTGGCCGGAGCTGGTGGGCGAGCTCGTGGTGGGCTACGTGAACGCCAGCGACCCCGAGGGCGAGGAGGTCTCGGTCATGGGTGTCTTCCTGCTCCAGGGCGAGTGGGCTGAGGGCGTGCCCGGCGAGCAGCGCATCCACAACATAACGGGCGTCCCCGACCCAGGGCACGGCCCTAACTGCTTCAAGATAGTGGCGAACACGAGCGGCTGGCTGCCAGGCACCTACAAGGTCATGATCGTGGTCAAGGACCCCCTCGGCCACAAGAGCACGTATGAATACGAGAGGAAGCTCACGTTGAGGATGGAGCTCGTGCCGCCGCCCGAGGCCAGGAGGTGGGCTCTGGTAGGCCTGGGCGTGCTCGCCTGCCTCCTGGTCGTGATGGTGGTGGGCGTGATAAAGGCCGTGAAGGCGAAAGCGCGGCCCAGGACCCGTGGCCTCGTGCTGCTGCCGCCTGGCGTGCCCTCACCCCTACCCCCAGAGCTCTACTAGGAGGCCGATGAGGGCCAGGCATATCAGGACGGCTTCCTCGGTCCTTATGGTCGCGACACCTTGCTCTGGCACGGCGTTGAGCACGAAATCACAGGCGTCTTCGAGCTCAAGGCCCTCTCTGGCCGCCATCTCGTAGAGGCCCTCGGAGGGAGAGCCGAAGAGCAAGAGGACGCGCTCTGAGGCCCTGAGGGAGGCAGCCAGCTCCCTGGCGATGGCATGGACAGGCTCCCCGTGCCTGGAGGTGCCTATCAGGAGGTCGTAATCGTGCCTCGCACGCTCAAGGAGCCTCTTGAGCCCTCCTTTGAGCTTGCGGACACGGTATCCCCAATAATAAGGCACTTCCTCGCGCTCCACGGGCTCTAGGAAGAGCTCGCCTTGCTCTTTCCTTCGCACGCGGAAGGTAAGCCTCTTGCCGGGCCTGGCCCTCAGGCCTGGCGCGAGGAGGGGCCGTTCTACTCCCACGTCCACGAGGGAGCCTCCCGCTAGCTCGCGCACCACCACGCCCTCCCTCAGCTCCCCTTCCCTCAGCCCGGCCGACCGAGCCCTCAGCGGGTGGTGCGGCGTCCTGAGCGGCGGCAGGATGCCCACGTAGCGGAGCTCCGGCCTCAGCCCTATGAGGCGCTTGCGCAGGTATTGCGGCGTCTCCATGTAGGTCAGCACGGCCTCTATGAGGTCGGCCTCCCCGCCCGGCCTGTCCTCATAGATCAGGATCTCCTCTACCCTGAAGATGGCGGCTGCCCGGCCTATCAGCCCTATCTTGGCCGTCTTCTCGCGCAGGTGGGGCACGTCCGACACGAGGGAGGCTGGGATGGCGATGCCGAGGGCTGGGCGCCTCCTGGGCACTAGGAATTCCCTTCGGCTTGCCTTCCCTCCCTCACGCCAGCCTGCCTCTCCCGAGCACATGGCCCAACTCCCTCGCGGCCCTGCCCGCCTCTAGGTGCGCTAGGCGCGTGGGCTCCGGGAGCTTGTGCCCCCTCACGCACGCCCTCACGAGCTCCAGGGCCGTGGTGAAGCTCACCATGTGGCCCGGCGAGATGAATATGGGCCTGCAGCGGGCCTTGGAGAGGTAGACGAAGCCCACCAGCTCGCCCTCGTGGTAGAGGGGCGCCCAGGTATCGGGCCTCCGCGGCTCGAAGTGGTAATGGCCTACTAGGCGCCTCTTCGCCACGCCCACGGAGGGCAGGTGGGCCACCAGGCCCAGGTGCGTGGCTGCTCCACAGCGCCTCGGGTGAGCGATGCCCTGTGCGTCCACCAGGACCACGTCGGGCCTGCGGCTCAGGCCCCTGAGGGCCTTCAGCATGACGGGCACCTCCCTGAAGCTGAGGAAGCCTGGCACATAGGGGAACCTCAGGCGGGCGCGGGCCACGGAGACCTCTAGGGCCTGGAGCTCCGGGAAGGAGAGCAGGACGCAGGCGGCTACGGCCTCATCGCCCCTGAAAGCCACATCCAGGCCAGCCACAAGCTCTGGAGGCCAATTTAGCCTGTCCTCCAGTATGACCTTGGATGCCAGCCTTATCTGGAGGCGCTCAAGCCTCTTGAGCAGTTCTGGCTCAAGCCTGATGGGCCTGGCGGCCCTCACTTCCTACCCCATCTTCCCGTGAGGAAGCCTATCAGCAGGCCCAGGATGGCGCCGAGGGCGCTGGCGAGACCTCTGTGCTTCTGGTCCTTGCCGCCAGCCAGCAGACCCGCCGACATGCCTATGCCAGCACAGAGGGCCGTCCAGAGGCCGGGCGCGTCCTCCCTCAGGTGCCCGATGGGGCTCACGCCGGGGTCCCGCGCATCCACGTGCACCAGGTAGTGACGCCTGGTCTCCTCCACGTGCACGCAGCGGCCGTCGGGCAGGGTGAGCCTGTAGTTCTTGCGGTAGAAGCGGAGGCCCACGCTCTTCCTGAAGCCGACCTTGAGCGGGTGCTCCAGCCTGTCCTTCGGCACCTTGACCTTCACGCCGGGCTCGTGCTCCGAGAGGTGCTTTATCAGGAGCTCCCAGGTGAGCTTCATGCCGGTGATATGTGCGGTGCCCGATATTTTTGCTTTGCGGTAGCGTTCGCCCCGGCCCCCTCCCCATCTCTTAGACCGGCATCAAAAAAGAGGTTAAAGAATGAAACATCAATAGGGAGAAAGGTTTAAGAAACAGAACCATGAGAGCCCTGAGGGCGGTAACGATGAGCTGGTTCCCGATAGTCATAGCCGACCGCTGCGATGGCTGTAAGGGCGAGTTCAAGTGCGTGTCCTTCTGCCCGAACGGCGTGTTCGAGGCCAGGGACGGGAAGGCCTGGGTGGTGAGGCCGACGGCCTGCGTGCCGGGCTGCACATCCTGCGCCATGCTATGCCCGAGGGAGGCCATCATCTTCCCGACGGAGAGGCCCATGAAGGCCACGGCTTCGAGCTCGGGCGTGCGGGACAAGGGGCTCCTGCACAAGGTGAGGTGCAAGGGCTGTGGGAAGATCTTCTGGACGAACGTTGAGGGCGCTGAATACTGCTTCAGCTGCAGGAGGAAGATGGGCCCCAAGAGGATGTCCTCCCGCCCCACCACAGGATAGAGGCCTTAGGCAGAGTAATGGGGCCCTCCTACCTGGGGGCCACAGGTTTTTCCTGGGGGTAGTCAGCGGTCCCTAGGACGTGAGCTCCGTGAGGAGGCGGACTCCCCACCTGATCCTGGACATGAAGGATGGCTCAAGGGCCTCCGCCACGATGTTGAGAGCTTTCACCTGGTCTGCTCCTTCATCGTAGTCCACCAGCCTCAGCATTATCAGGAGGCGGATGAAGAGGTTCCCTTCCTCCTCCGTTATGTCGAGCTCGTCGGCGAGTATCTTGGCCAGCTCGCCCACGTTCCTGAAGTCCTTGGCCTCCCTGGCCACCACCTCAAGCACCCTCACGGGCGTAGAGCTCAGGATGGACCTCAGCTCCCTCACAAAGCCTTTAACATCGACCTTGATGCCCTCTGGCGGGAACGGCCTTAAGCGGACCTCGGCGGGGATGGCCTCTCTTGCCTCCTCGGCCTCCGGTGGGCATTCCTCTTCCGCCAGGCCCTCAAGCTCCGCCTCAAGGGCCTCCCTGACCTCCTCATTCAGCTCCTCCGGGTCCTCCACCTTCGACCCCAGGAGGTAGGCCATCCTCTCGGCCACGCGCCTCATCCTGCGGCCATCGAGCTCGGCATCGGAGACCAGGAGGATGGATAGGGGAAGCCCATCGACCTTGCGCTTCACGAACCTCAGGCCGCCGGCCACCATCTCACTCAGCTCCCCGAGCTGGTCCTCTGCGACCTTCAGGGTAGCAGCTATCAGCTGCTCGTCCTTCCCGGGGGTGCCGTGGAACTTGGAGAAGACGCACAGCCCGCTCTCCTCGTCCACCACGAGCATACCCCGTATCATAGTTCCTCACCTCAGTTCTGAGTAGGCGTAGGCGATAAAAGACTTGCGGGACCACAAGTGGCGTCGGAAACGCTGTCCGTCAGGCTTAATAGAGCTGGCTTCACACGAGTCTTGCGAGCTTCAAAATCGTGAGAAGCACTGGAGGTAGATGCGTCATGGCCAGGAAGGTGCCCGGCGGCCTCTGGATGGCCTTGCTCTTCGCCCCGTGGATCGCATATTGGGCGCTCTGCGGCCTCGGCCACGCCCCCGGCGTGCTGATCGGCCTGGCCCTGTCCGCTGCCATCTACGCCATCTCGCCGGATAGGAAGAGCATCATGGCCTCGACCACGCTATGTTATTTCGCGGTAGCCTCCGCCTGGACCTTTGGCGCGAAATCCCCTCTCTTCGTGGAGCAGAGCGGCCTCATCGGCTACGGCGTCCTCTGCGCCATGTGCTTCGCCTCCCTGGCCCTCAGGAGGCCATACACCTACGAGGTCTCCAAGCGCGATTACCCAGAGGTCTATTGGTCAACGCCCGAGTTCTTCAGGATCAACGCCTTCCTAACGGCCGCCTGGGGCCTCATATTCCTCGCCTGCGCCCTCCTGCACATGCTGCCCTTCCCGCTCCGGCTGACCTCCTACGGCCTCATCGCCGCGGGCATCGTCCTCTCGGCCTTCTTCCCAAAGGCCTACGTGAGCTGGTCCGTGCGCAGGCTGGCCCCGCCCTACGCCAGGTGGAGGGCGCCTCCGGGCGCTCGGAAGGTGCTGATCGTGGGAGCGGGGATAGGCGGCCTCGCCTGCGGCGCCCTCCTAGCTAAGCGAGGCTATGAGGTCATCGTCTTGGAGCAGCACCACAAGGTGGGCGGCTACTGCACCTCCTTCAGGCGCGGGGCCTTCACCTTCGATGCTGGCGTGGAGGCCGTGAGCGGCCTTGGCCCGAGGGGGCCTGTGAGGTGGCTGCTGTCCGAACTCGGCTATGAGCCTGAGGAGCTCTTCGTGAGGACGGAGGAGGCATACGTCATCGGGGGCGAGTGGGTGCGCTTGCCCACCGAGCTAGGCCAGCTCGTGGAGCTGCTCTGCGAGCGCTACCCGGCTGAGACGGAGGCCATAAGGCGCTTCTTCTCCGATGTGGAGGCCGCCTACCGGGAGATGTATAAGGAGGTCGAGCTGGTCGGAAGCCCTCTGCCCGCGCCCCTCCTGGCCGAGGTCCTCGGCCCCGAATACCTGCTCAGGTATCCTGCTGAGCACCCGACCTTTTACAGGCTCCTGAACTCGGGCATGACGCTCAAGGGCCTGTTGGACAGCTACTTCGAGGACAAGGAGCTCAAGGCCTTCCTGTCCATCCTGGCCGAGGCCTACCTGGGCACTAAGGCCGAGGAGATGCCCGTGGCCTCAGCCCTCCCCATCTTCGGCTACTACATAGATGGCGGCTACTACCCGAGGGGGAGCTCCCAGGCGCTAGCGGACCTGCTGGCCAAGGCGATCGAGGACCACGGCGGTGAGGTGCTCACGAGGCACAGGGTGGAGCGCGTGGTGGTGGAGCGAGGGGCCGTCAGAGGCGTGGTAGCGAACGGGAGGTTCTTCGAGGCCCCCGTGGTCGTGCTGAACACGAACGCCATGAACCTGCTCGACCTCGTGGGCGAGGAGAACCTGCCGGGCGATTACGTGAGGCACCTGAGGTCCCTCAGGCCCTCGGTAACGGCCTTCGTGGCCTACCTGGGCGTGGAGATGGACCTGTCCGGCTACCCACCGCTGATAAAGAGCCTCGACGACGGCGTGGGCATCGCCATCAGCTCCAACCTAGATCCCTCCCTGGCGCCAGAAGGCTCTGCCTGCGTGAACGTCATCACCATCCTGCCCCCCGAGGCCTACGATGCCTTTGGCGAGCGTGGGACGCCTGAATACAGGGCTAAGAAGCGCGCCTTCGCTGATGAGCTCGTGGAGAAGGCCAGCAGGCTGATACCGGGCCTCAGGGAGCGCGTGGTCGTCATGGACGCTGCCACGCCCAAGACCTTCGAGCGCTACACGCTGAACCCGCGCGGTGCCATCTACGGGCTAGACCAATCCGCAGGCGCCCCCGAGCGGCCATACTTCAAGACGCCCGTCAGAGGCCTCTACCTGGTCGGTGCCTCCACCTTCCCAGGCGGCGGCATCGAGGCTGTCGTGATATCGGGCATCATAGCTGCCAACGACATCTCGGGCTGGCCGGGCGCGAGGAAGGCCTAGAACAGAGGCGTTCAAGCACTTGAACACCGGAGGGCTTAACGCCTCCTCCAGCGGCCTTTAGCACGGTGGCCGGACGTGCTCGGCAAGGTCCTAAGGCATGTCCTCGCGCTGGCGGCCTTAGCGCTCCTGCAGGCCCTGCTCTTGGCCCCCATCCTCGCCCCCACGGCCTCAGCGGACCGCATGACCGTGGTGCCCGTGCCAGGCCTGGACGTGCTGGAGGGCTCCCAGAAGGCCATCATAGCCTGGAACGGCACGCACGAATACCTGCTCCTGAGCGTGGACGTGGAGCTCCGGCTGGCCGCCAGCCGGGCATGGAGTTCCGGCCTCCTCAGCAGGGAAGAGCCCATCCTAGTGGTCCAGCTCATGCCCTTCCCATCCGTGCCAAAGGTGCTGGAGGGCGAGCAGGAGGCGTTCTACACGCTCAGGGACATCCTATACCAGCACCTCACGCGGAAGTTCAAGCCCTCTTACTATGTGTCAGGATGGCTGGGGACCCGTGGCGCCTTCAAGCTTGGCCCATCCCCCCGAGGCCAGGCACCACCAGTTGAGCTGGTCTTCTACGAGGAGGTGGGCACTCACCACGTGGCCGTCCTTGAGGTCCGCGATGCCCGCGAGCTGGTGGGCTGGCCCGTTGAGTTCTTCGCGCAGAAGGGCTT
>CAZPDR010000015.1:0-10778 GCA_964585495.1 uncultured Candidatus Bathyarchaeia archaeon | reverse complement strand
CCAGGGGGGCCACCATCCTCGGCATCACGAACGTCCTGGGCTCCAAGCTCACGCGCGTGGCCCGGGTGTATGTGTGCCAGCAGTCCGGGCCAGAGATAGGGGTGGCGGCCACGAAGACCTACACGGCCCAGCTCTCCGTGCTCAGCCAGCTCGCCATCATCATGGCCGAGCGCAGGGGCAAGATAGGCCACGAGGAGGCAGAGGAGCTCTGGGGCTGGATGCACAAGGTGCCAGACCTCGTGGAGGACGTGATAAAGGCCACGGAGAAGGACGTCATCAGGCTGGCCAAGAAGCTCGCGGGCGTGGAGAAGTTCGCCTTCGTGGGGGCGGGCATCAACCTGGCCACGGCCCTTGAGGGGCGCCTCAAGCTCCTTGAGATAGCCTATGCGCCCTCCATAGCCACCTCCAAGCTGGACGGCATGCTCATGGACGCCCTCGGCCACGGCTCCACGGTCTTCTTCATCTGCCCCACCACGGGCAACGGGAGGGAGCCCGTGCTCGACCAAGCGCTGGAGGCCTCGGACAACGGCTTCACCACCGTGGTGCTCGCCCAGGAGGGCGATGAGGAGGCCAAGGAGGTCGGCCACGAGCTCCTGGCCCTCCCCCTGCCGCCCGACCTACCGGAGGTCCTCACGCCCCTGCCCTTCATCGTGCCCCTCCAGATGTTCGCCTATTACGTGAGCGTGGAGAGGGGGCTGAACCCGGATAAGCCGAGGAACCTGGCCAAGTCCGTTACGGTGAAATGAGGGCAGGAGGCCTCCTGCCTCTCTTCTCGCCTCTGGGGGCCACCAGATAGACCTATTCTCCCCTCTCGCCCCTATATCCCACGGTGGGCCAGGGTGGGGGAGGCAGGCGAAGGCCAGGAGAGGGGCCTGAAGGCAGAGCTGAGGGAGCGCGTGTGGTCCCTGCTCGTGCAGCGAGGCGTGGCCAGGTTCCCCCTCCCGGTGCGAGGGCGCATTCCCAACTTCGCGGGCGCCCAGCTCGCGGCCAGGAGGCTGGCCGGCCTGAGGGAATACGAGCGGGCCGAGCTCGTCTTCTGCAACCCCGACTCGCCCCAGAGGCCGGTGAGGGAGCTCGTGCTCCGCGATGGGAAGACGCTCGTCATGGCCACGCCCAGGCTCAGGAGAGGCCTCCTGCTCCTGGAGCCCTCCAGGCTGCCGAGCTGGGCGCTGAGGAAGGCCTCGACCATAAGGGGCGCCTTCAGGTTCGGGAGGCCCGTGGAGCCCTGGGAGGTGCAAGTGGATCTCAAGGTGGTGGGCTCCGTGGCCGTAACGCCAGATGGAGGGCGCCTGGGCAAGGGGCACGGCTACAGCGATCTAGAATACGCCATCCTGGTGGAGTGCGGCTCCATAGGGCCCGAGACGCCCGTGGTAACGACCGTCCACGACCTCCAGGTGCTCCCGCGCGGCAGCATACCCATGACAGGCCATGACGTGCCCGTGGACGTGATAGCCACGCCCACGCGCGTGATAAGGACGAGCACGCGCCACCCCAGGCCCAAAGGGCTTGATTGGGCGCTCATAACGGACGATATGGTGCGGGAGATGCCCATCCTGGCCCGGCTGAAGGAGAGGGCGGGGCGCTCGCGCCTTATTTAAGGTGCCTCAAGGAGGTCTACCAGCCTCCTGAGCGCCCAGAAGGCCTCATGGACCAGCGAGGGCCTCTCGGCCAAGAGCTCCCTCAGCTTCCCCAGGGGCTCAAAGCCCAGCGCGGTCAGCACGTCCTTGGCGCTCACCTTCGGCTCCTCACACCTCGCGTGGGCCAGACGCCTGAGCTCGTCCGTGGCCTGTCTTATGGCATCTAGGGTGATGATGCCGCTCAGGATGAACGCCTTCAGCACGTGGTCTTCTATACAGTGCTTATCCACGGGCACATCGCCTAGGCCAGCCACGCACACTATAAGCGGCCTCTGCTCGACCTCGGTCCTGAAGAGACAAGCGCACACAGGCTCAAGCTCGCCGACCTCCAACCCGTGCTCCCTCAGGGAGTTCAGCAGCCCCCTGGCCCTATCGGCTGGCCTGAGCTCGTCCGCGTTCACCAGCACGCCCAGGGCCTTCAGCTTCCTCGAAAGGCGTGCTAGAACAGCCACATAGCGGCTGATTTCATAGACACCGCGCACGCCACCGCAATCGGTTATGGCCAGATTGGCCTCTGGCTCGCTCGCGACCAGCTTGAGCAGCTCGGCATCGCTCGGCCCCTCGCAGAGCACCAGCGCATCTAAGCGCCTGCTCAGGTCCCTGGCCATGTCTATGAAGGAGCGCTCAGCTGGCTTGAGCTGCACGAAGGGCATAACGGAGGCCCTCCTATATGACATCGAGGAACCTCACGTCCAAGCCCAGCTCGGCCAGGAGCTCCCTATCGCTCGCCTCCACGCGCCTCGCGCTCACCAGGCCATCCTCGCTCCTCTCTAGGAAGAAGGTGGCCAAGCTGATGCCCGCCTCGCGCCCTATGGCCTCGACCAGTCTCACAAGCTCTAAGCTGTGCGTGGTCATGAAGAGCTGCGTCTCGTTCTTCTTGGCAAGGGAGAGGAGCATCTCAAGCGTCTTGGCCAGGCCGCCGGGGTGCTGGTGGCTCTCCGGCTCCTCTATGAGCAGGAGCGTCCTCTTGGCCAGGGCGGCTGCCATCACCATCACCAGGGCATAGCGAGCGCCATCACCGAGGTCGTCAACCCTGACGGCCGTGTGAGGGAGCTTGGCCACGAGCTGGATAGCCCTGCCGAAGGGGGCGTAGGTCAGGTCCTCCACGGGAACGCCATACCCTTCCCTGAGGACTTCCACCACGAGCCTGTCCGACCTGTCCCTGAGCAGGGGGGTCCAGAGCGTTCTCTCGACCTGCTTGATATTACGGAGGAGAGCGGCGTCTATGAACATCAAGGCCCTAAAGAACTCCTGCGATTCCACGTATAACCTGTTCATTAAGTTCTTCATTTCGGCGGGAGCGCGAAATCCAAGCGTAGGGCGCTCCTGGTCTCTGGTCAAACGCACCTCAAGCGTTATGCCATCAAAATCGAGCTCCATTTTCACATCCTCGCTCTGGTCGTATCCGAACCACAGGGCCTCCCAGCCTACTCCCGGCGAAAGCCCGCGGTGCCCCCGGCGGTTCAACAGGTAAGTCATCTTGTCCGCCTCGCGGACCGGGTCAATAGGGCTGAGGGCCGCTGAGGCCAGGTAGAGGGCCTCCAAGACGGAGGACTTGCCCGCGTTGTTCCGCCCTAGGAGCACGTTCACCTGGGCTAGGCCCTCCAGCTCTAGCTCCCTGATGCCCCTGAACCTGCGTATCGTCAGGCCGGTGAGCATGGCCTTGCTTCCCATGGCATCGTGCCCGCTCGGGCCAATTAAGCCTTCCCGCCCGGATGGCGCGAGGAGGCACCAGAAGGTGAGATGTGGGTCGGCCCGTCACGAGGTCTTCATCCCTGCCCCGTTCAGGTCAGGCTGGGACGGCTACCTCATCCCCAGGAGGGGCCTGGTGGGCACCTAGATAAACCTTCGGCCCGCCCACCGCCCTCAGCGTGCCCGGGTGGGCAGGCGCTTCCTCAGGGCCCGTAGGGTGCCAGAGGCATCTACCACGTGGATGGCTAGCGGCTTCCCCGCGCGGTTGGCCGTGATGCTGGCCAGGGCGGCCCTCACCAAGCCCATGTGCGTGTGGGAGCACCTCAGGATGGCCAGGCCACGCCCGGCATCGTATTCTATGAGCTTTAGCCTGGCGCCAGCAGCCCCGCTCTCGCCGAAGAGCTCCACCAGGGCATCTAGGACCAGGGCCAAGAGCTCCTCGCCCTCCTCTGGCCGAGAGCCCTCCAGCCTCAGGGCCAGGTAGCGCCTCCTGTAGGGCCTCACGGGCAATCCCGACCCCACCTCACCACCCTTATGCCTGGCGCTATGAAGCTCGGGTCCAGCTTGGCCCTGTTGCGCTCCACCATGCCCGATGGCACCTCGGAGAGGGCGTCCAGGGCCTCCTCAAGGCTTAGGCCGAGGATGCTGGCCAGGTAGGCGAGCTCCCTGGGCCTCCGCATCAGCATGGGCTCTTCCGCGCCGCTTGAGAGCACCACCGGCACTCCGTAGCGCCTCGCCAGGGAGATCTCCTCCCTCAGCCTGCCGAGGAGGGCGATGCGCTCGGCCCGCGGCAGCCTGAGGAGGGGCATGAGAGGTATCTCAAGGGCGCAGTTCGAGCCTGAGGCCAGCTCTGCCTCAGAGCGGTCGAAGAAGCGCTGCCTCGGCCTGAGGGGGAAGAGGAGCAGGTCCACCCGCCTGTCCCTAGCAGCCACGCGGGCTACCTCACGGCTGCGGCAGACGACGCCCACTAGCTCAAAGCGCCTCCTGAGGCGCCTGAGGGCTGAGAGGAGCTCCTGCCTGCTGCCGGGCGCTAGGTCCACCCTGGTGGCCAGGTCTATGCCCACCTCATCGGCAGCCGCCTTGAGGGCCTGGAGCTCCTCACGCGTGGCCTCGGGGCCCACGGGCAGCGCCACAAGCTTGTAGCCGAACGCCTTCGCTCTCTCCAGCAGGAAGCGAGCCTCCTCTAGCGAGCTGAAGGGACAGGCAAGCCTTAGGTCGGCAAACCGCCTGCTCAAGGCACCTGGCACGCCTCCTCGCAGGCCTCCCTGATGTCCTCCAGCCTTGAGCTTGAGAACTTGACCTTCATCCATATCGGGTCAGCCTGGCACAGCCTCACCTGGCCCAGGAAGGCCCATTGCTTGTCCAGCCTCAGGTAGAGGGAGCCACCGCTCACCCTCCTCTTGAGCTCCCAGCGCAGCAGGCGCTCCCTATCCGGCTCCGGCAGGCGGGAGAGCACGTGCCTGAAGATGGCGGCCGCCAGCGCCCTATCCCTGACGCGTGTCCTCAGGAGCCTTATGGGGTTCCCGTGGTGGCCCTTGAGCTCCTTGGACTTGAACCTCACGCGCCCCCTGGCCTCCTCGGGCAGGATGTTCATGATGGCCGCCAGCGCCTTCTCGGGGTCCTCGGTGGCGTGGACGATGAGCTCTACCTCAAGGCCCGTTACGGCCGCGGGCAAGACTGGCCCTCCCTGCTCCCGCCTGCTGTCCGCGGGGGCGGATTAATGTCTTAGGCCCGGAGACCATGGGCGCGGGTGCGCGGCTTGAGCGAGGCGTGGGGGCTCCACATCTACGCGGCCCTGGTGAAGAACCTAAGGGGCGTCATCTACTCCTGCCTGAGCGGGGAGGAGCTGGCCGAGAGGCTCTCGTGGCTTAAGAAACGCTTCAGATACAGGAGGCTCGGTGTAACGCCATCGCTCCTGGGGGCTCATAAGGAGGTAGTGGACAGGTTCATGGGCTCCCCCCTTGTGGAGCTGAGGAACCCATTCCCAGGGCTGGACGAGCTCCTAAGCGCTTACGAGGAGCTGACGGGCCTCAGCCAGGCCGTCCTAGAGGCCTACTGCTATTCCTCCATCTTCGTCTCCCCGCTGCTCGTCCTGGGACGGGATTGCGCCCGCGAGCTCGCCCCGCTCGTGGTGGACGTGGTCCGCGTGGGCCGCGATCTCACGGACAAGGACTACAAGCTCCACATGAGGATCGCGGACTACACGGTCCTCGACTTCTACCCCTGGGCCACGGCCTCGGCCAGGCAGGCCCTCATGGCCCTGGCTCAAGGCCTGGGGGCAGCCGACATACTTGAGGAGCGCAGGAGGCGCGTAGCCCAGGACAAGCGCCGCTACTGGCGCGTGATGTCGGAGGGAGGCCGTGATTTCCTGCTCTACTTGGACCTGCTGCCCCTCCTGGCCGAGAGAGCAGGACCGGAGGAGCTCCGAGCCCTCCTCCAGGGCCGTGAGGAGCTCGTTCCCGCGACGTTGGCCATTATCTCAGCCGTGGCCGTGCCCTAGCCTTTAATGCTCCTCCCGCGCCAGCTCACGGGAGGCGGTGGGCCCTTGGCGGCCGAGCAGATCAGCATAGAGGAGTTCGCGCGGCTGGACATCAGGGTCGGCAGGGTGGTGCGAGCCGAGCGAGTGCCTGGCGCTAGGAAGCTCGTGAGGCTGGAGGTGGACATAGGCGAGGCAGAGCCCAGGCAGCTCGTGGCCGGCATAGCGGAGTTCTACAGGCCGGAGGAGCTCGTGGGCCTGAACGTGGTCGTGCTGGCGAACCTCAAGCCGAAGAAGTTCATGGGCGTGGAATCGCGGGGCATGATCTTGGCCGCTGACGTGGATGGGAGGCCCGTCCTGCTGACCACGCTATCGGATGTGCCTCCTGGCACGAGGGTGCGGTGAGCTAGCCTTCCTCTGGCAGGAGGCCCGCGTCCCTCAGGGCCGCCCTCGTGATGCTCATGAGCTCTATGCCCTTCAGCTCCTCCAGCCTGAGCCAGCGGGCATCTTCCACGTCCGGCCCCGGCCTGACATGCCCTCCCAGGGGCTCCGCTAGGAAGCATATTACCACGTAGTGGTAGGCCTCCGCCAGAAGGTCATAGACGCCCAGAAGATCCCTGATGGCGATGCGGATGCCCGTTTCCTCCAGCGTCTCCCTGGCCGCTGCCTGCTCCACCGTCTCGCCATATCTCACCAGGCCAGCTGGCAGGGACCAGGCCTCCGGCTCGGGCTCCCGGCCCCTCCTCACCAGCAGGACGCGATCTCCTCGGACGACCAGGGCCGACGCTGAGGGAAGGGGGCGCACGGCTACGCCACCACCTCAGGCTTAATATGCCCAGCGGCAGAATAAGGGGCCGGGACGGGCTATGACCGCGCTCGTGATATCCCTCATCGTGGCCTGGCTGGTCATGTATGCGCTCCTGGCCGCGGCCTGCGTGGTCATCTACCGCGATGCCAGGAGGAGGAAGGCCAGCGCGGAGCTCTGGCTCCTGGCGACCATCGTGCCCGGCTCCGCCGGCCTGCTGCTCATCCTCGCGCCCCTCTTCCTCCCAGCCCAGGCGGTGTGGATATGCGCTCCTCTCGGCGTCCTCCTCGCCATGCTCGGCCCCATCATCTACATGCTCTCCTGGGGGCACGAGCGGGGTGCGAGCTCCTAACGGCCTGTGCTGCCGCGGGGAGGAGGTCGGAGGTGCGAGGGGGATTGAACGGCCAGGAGAAGGCAAGGGGGCTAGAGGCAAGGCCTGAGGAGCTCTCCAGGCCAGAGGGAAGGGCTGGCTACACGGTCTGCGTGGTGGGCCTAGGGCGCATGGGGCTGCCGACCGCCTGTCTCTGGGCCCGCGAGGGCTTCCGGGTGATAGGGGCGGACATAAGCTCTTCCCTGGTTAAAGCGGTGAACTCAGGCCTATCGCCAATAGATGAGCCTGGCCTAGGTCCTCTCCTGGCCCAGGTCGTGAGGGAGGGCAGGCTCACCGCCACCACGGATGTCCGAGAGGCCGCCTCCCGTGCGGACCTGGTGAAGGTGGTGGTGGCCACGCCATTAGACGAGCAGGGCAGGCCCGATTACGGCCCCATAACCAAGGCCTGCCGTGATGTAGGCCTCAGCCTCAGGCCCGGGGCGCTCGTGCTGGTGGAGAGCACGGTGGGGCCCGGCATCACGGAGGGGCTGCTGAAGCCCGTGCTTGAGGAGGCCTCGGGCCTCACGGCTGGCCGCGACTTCGGCCTAGCCTACAGCCCCATAAGGGCCACGAGCGGCCGCGTGCTCAGGGACCTGACCGCCTACCCGCGCGTGCTGGGCGCCATAGATAGGCGCAGCCTGGAGGCCGCTAGCGCCTTCCTCTCGGCCGTAACGAAGGGTGGTGTCGTGCCCGTTTCCGACATAAAGACCGCTGAGGCCGTGAAGCTCTTCGAGAACATCTACCGCGATGTGGCCCTGGCCCTCACGAACGAGCTAGCCCTCTTCTGCGAGAGAGCGGGCATAGACTTCCTTGAGGCCGCTGAGGCAGCGAACACCCAGCCCTACTGCCACCTCCTCAGGCCCGGCCTGGTGGGAGGCCATATACCAAAGGACCCCTACCTCCTCTTCGAGAGGGCGGAGGAGTTGGGCATCAGGCTCAGGCTGGCGAGAACGGCCAGGTCCATCAACGATGGTATGGTGAGACACGTGCTCAGGCTGGCCAGGGAGGCCCTCAGGGCGTGTGGGAAGAGCCTGCGTGGCGCCAGGATGGCCGTCCTGGGCGTGAGCTACAAGCCCGACGTGAAGAACCCCGCTGGCTCCAGGACGGCCGAGCTCGTTAGGGAGCTAAAGCGCCGCTGCCGCCAGGTGCTCGTGTATGACCCGTATTACACGCGGGAGGAGCTGGAGGCCCTGGGCTACCCGGCTGCTGCCACGCTCACGGAGGCCCTGGAGGGCGCCAACTGCCTCATCATAGCTGTCGGCCACGCCAGGTTCAGGGAGCTCGACCTGAGGGCCGTGAGGGCGCTCATGGACGAGAAGGCGGCCGTGGTGGACGCGGGCCACGTCATCGACCCAAGGCGGGCGCGCGAGCTGGGCCTCGTCTACAGGGCGTTAGGGCGCGGCAAAGAGGTTATGAAACCTTAATATCTGGCCGCAAACACGCCTTGGCTGGCCCGGGAGCCCGGTGGTGTAGCGGAAGCATGGCGGGCTTTGGCCCCGCTGGTCGTGGGTTCGAATCCCACCCGGGCTACCACAACCATCGGCATTCTCGTAGCACTTTTGCGCCAGGCCCGATCAGGATGTGTCCTCCGTCTCGCAAAGGCCAAGGAACTAGCCGGCTTCCACCACCTCGCATCTGAGCTGCCTTATGATGTCCTCTGCCTCCTCGGGCTTCACCTTCAGCGTGTAGAGGCGCCTGGGCGTGCGTAGCTTCAGCTTGACCACATCCCTGCTCCGCTTCACGATGCAATACCTGGCCCGCTCGGATATGCTTATGAACTCATCCGGGTCGAAGACCTCCACGGGCACGCATGCCACCCGTGGCCACGGGCAGGGCCAGGCTAATAAAGGATTAAGCCCTCCCGACCCAACTGCTAAAGGTTTTATGGCGGGAGTTTTCCATCACCTGGGATAGGGCTTGCCGGAGGAACTCTTGAGGCCTGAGGACCTGGCCAGACGAATAGACCACGCGGTGGTGAAGGCGAGCGCCACGGCCGCTGATGTCGAGCAGGGGTGCCTTGAGGCCAAGCGCCTAGGCCTGAGGGGCATCTGCGTGCCCCCCTGCTACGTGGAAATGGCCTCTAGGCTCCTGAAGGGCTCAGGCGTCCGCCTCTGCGCCGTGGTGGGCTTTCCCTTCGGCTTCGACCTGCCGGAGGTGAAGGCCAGGGAGGCTGAGCTGGTCGTGGGCCTGGGCGCCCAAGACGTGGACATGGTGATGAACATCTCGGCCCTCAGGTCTGGCCTCCACGAGCTCGTCCTGCGCGACATAAGGGGCGTGGTGGAGGCCGCGAGGGCCGCGGGCGACGACGTGGTGGTGAAGGTCATCATAGAGGCCTGCTACCTCACGCCCGAGGAGATCAGGGCGGCATCGGAGCTGGTCGTGAGGGCTGGCGCTGATTACGTGAAGACCTCCACGGGCATGGGGCCTGGCGGCGCCACCATCGAGGCCGTGAGGCTCATCCGTTCCGCGGTGGGCGATAGGGCTGGCGTGAAGGCCGCTGGCGGGATAAGGACGCTCGAACGGGCGTTGGCCATGATAGAGGCTGGCGCGGACCTCATAGGCACCAGCACGCCCGAGGCCATCCTAGCCGAGGCGGCCTCGCGCTTCAGGTGAAGGCTTATCCCTTCCTCGTGGACATCCGTTTACGCGAGGTGGAAGGTTGAAGGACCTAGCCGATATGGCCGTTGAGCTGGCCGTGAGGCTGGGGGCCGATTATGCTGAAGCCCGCTTCCACGAGGACTCCGCCAACTTCTATGTGCTCAGGAACGGCGTGCCCGAGATGGCGGGCTTCGACCGGGCGCGTGGGATAGGCATAAGGGTCCTGGTGAATGGCGCCCTCGGCTTCGCCTCCCTGAACAAGCCTGATAAGGCCCTCCTAGAGCAGCGCGTCCGCGAGGCCATCTCCATGGCCAGGGCCTCGGCCAGGACGCGCAAGAAGCCCATCAGGTTCTCGGAGGAGAGGGCCGAGGAGGCGAGCTGGGAGGCTCGGGCGAGGGAACCGATGGAGGAGGTGCCTCTGGAGGAGAAGATGGAGCTCCTCTACGATATCGAGAAGGTGCTCACGGACAGGGCGGAGGTGGGCGTTCAGGTGCCCTTCAGGCTGCTGGAGCTCATAGAGCGCACCACGGAGCGCTACTTCGTGAACAGCGAGGGGGCGCGCATCTCCTGCCGCGTGCCGCGCGTGGAGTTCTTCTCCATCACCACGGCCATGGAGCCTGGGAGGGGGACGGAGCAGGACATGGTGCAGAAGGGGGCGAGCAAGGGCTGGGAGGCCGTGAGGGAGTGGGAGCTCCTTGAGATGCTCAAGGAGCGCGTCAAGCGCCTGGGCGTGGTGCTCCGGGAGGGCGTGAGCCCGCCGAAGGGCGCCATAGACCTCGTGTTGGGCAGCGAGGTGGTGGGGCTCATGGTCCACGAGAGCTGCGGCCACCCGTATGAGGCCGACAGGATCCTCGGCCGTGAGGCCGCCCAGGCGGGCGAGTCCTTCGTGAGGCCCGACATGCTGGGCCAGAGGATAGGGGCCGAGATCGTGTCCGTCGTGGACGACCCCACGCTTGAGGGCTCCTACGGCTTCTACCTATACGACGACGAGGGCGTTAAGGCCAGGAGGCGCTACCTCATCAAGAACGGCATCATAAACGAGTTCTTGCACAACCGGGAGACGGCAGCGGCCCTGGGAGTCTCCAGCAACGCGGCCGCGAGGGCGAGCGGCTACAACCGGGAGCCCATAGTGCGCATGGCCAACACCTTCATGCTCCCCGGCGATTACAAGTTCGAGGAGCTCCTGGAGGACATCGAGCT
>CAZPDR010000014.1:0-11212 GCA_964585495.1 uncultured Candidatus Bathyarchaeia archaeon | reverse complement strand
GGGGAGCTGAGGCTGGGCAAGGTGAGCTTGAAGCTGGTGGCCGCCCTGATGGTCGCCCTGAGGCCTGAGGACGTGAAGGACAGGAGCCTGAGGAGGCAGATAGAGAGGGCCGCGTCAGCGAGGACGCACTAGATGGCCTCTAGAGGCTAGGGGCAGGCGGCCCCTTCTTCTCATAGACCTTGAGGGCCACGATGAGTATAGCGGCTAGGATGGCGCACACGAGCGTGGCCAGCATCCATATGCTCACCAGGCCGAGGAGCGGCACGGCTTGGAAACTCTCGGTCGTGCTCCAAGCGGCACGGCTTGGAAGCTCCTGGTCAGGCTCCTCGGCCCCATATGCTGCGGGCGCTCTTAGCTCGCAGGTGAACTTCACGGCTAAGGAGGCGAAGCCCACCAGCAGGGCTAGGACCACGGCCACCGAGAGGAGCAAGAGGAGCCTAACGCGCGTGCTCACGGCCAGCTACACCTCACAGCTCCTTGGCGACCGTATTCCTTTTATGGCTTCCCGCGTTCAAGAGCTTGAACACGGAAGGGGCCTAATTGCCCGGGGGCGCGGAGGCCTTGATGGAGGAGGCGGAGCTCCATGACAAGGCCCTACGCATTTACGCGCTGCTGGCAGCAGCTGGAAGGCCCATGAGCGTGAGGGAGATCCAGAGGCAGCTGGGCTTGAGCAGCCCCTCCCTGGCCCACTACCACCTGAGGAAGCTGGAGCGCCTGGGCCTCCTGGCCAAGGACGAGAGGGGGCAGTATTACGTGCGCAGGCTCGTGAAGGTAGGCGTCCTGGAGGCCTTCTTCGCCCTCGGCCGAAGGCTGGTGCCCAAGTGCCTCTTCTACGCGGTGTTCTTCTCCGTCCTCCTGGTGTTCTGCGCCCTAGCCTTCTGGAACACCACGGAGCCGGGCCTGCTCTTCCTGGCCCTGGTCTCCCTGGCCTTGGCCGCGCTGAGCTGGGCGCACGAGGCCTGGCGCGTGTGGAGGCGCCTACCCGGATAACAGCGTTGATAAATGCGGAGCTCCCTCCGGCGGCCGGGCGGGAGCTTGACCGTGAGGACGTGCGATGTGGGGAGCCTCCCCTCCATCATCCGGGACGGCCTGCTGAGGAAGGGCGCCCAAGACGTGCTCAGCCCCGGCAGGGCTAGATCTGGCCCCGCGGAGGAGTTCAGGCGTGCGGTGCTCACGGCCATGAGGGACAAGCTGGCCGCTGGCATAGAAGTGCCCACCTACCCGCAGTTTAGGGACATGAACGAGATGTTCCTGGCCATGTTCTCCGGCCTAGAGCGCTTCGAGGGGCGCTACGTGGAGGTGGCCAGGCTGGCCGTGAAGGATGCCCGTATACCGGAGGTGCTCGTCCTCCGCGAGCACGCAGCTGAGCTGGCCCAGGAGCTGGGCCTGGAGAAGGTGCGCCTCCGCATGTGCATCACGGGCCCCCACACCCTCTCCTTCCAATTTGCCTTCAGGAGCGCGGGCCTGCTCAGGCGCCTCGGGCACGTGCTAGCCAAGGTCGTGAGAGCCAACCTGGCATCTGGGAGGCACTTCGAGGTCGCTGTGGTAGCGCTGGACGAGCCCACCTTCGCCACCGTGGACGACCCGCTTTTAGAGCGCGGCTCGGAGGGGAGGGAGGCTCTCCTGTCCGCCTGGGAGGAGGTGCTCTCGGTTGCGAGGAGCAGGGGCGCGCTCACCTGCCTCCACCTTCACTCTACCTCGGATGACCTCTTCTGGCACGCGGAGGCGCTCAGGCTGGTGGAATCGCACGTGGAGGACCCGCTCTACGGGCTGGAGGAGACCAAGCGCCTGCTGGAGGAGCACGACAAAGCCCTGGTGGCCACCATCTGCCGGACCGACTTCGATGCCCTCGTGGTAGCCCGTGCTAGGGCGGAGCTCCCCAGCGGCAGCGAGGCCCAGGTAGCCGAGCGCGTGGGGGAGCTCTGGAAGGCCATCCGCTCGGGGAGCCTGGACCCCGTGGAGCTCCTTGAGCCCATGGAGCTCCTGGCCAGGAGGCTGAGAAAGGTCCTCACCCGCTTCGGACCAGATAGGGTGCTCCTGGCCAGTCCTGAGTGCGGCCTCAGGGCCTTCCCGACCTACGGGTCAGCGATAGAATGCCTTAGGCGCGTGGCAGAAGCCTGCCGCATGGTAGAAGCCTGATTAGGCCTGTCTCACGCCCAAGGACGCGGCCGATGAGCTGACGGGCCTAGCTGAGGCTGGCCCCGTGATGAGAATTGCACATGGCAGAGGCCCACGGCCCGATTTGGCTCACACGAGCCGCTCCAGGTGCTCGCCCTCCTCCACGCCCCCAAGCCCCACGTAGTAGCTGGCGGAGGCATGAGGGACCGTGGCCAGCCTTCTCGGCTATCCAGAAGCCATCGCGAGGTGCAAGAACGTGGAGGGAGCCTTCAGGCCCCCGAGCCGGTCATCTGCTCCCACATGGTCCTGAACGTCCAGCGGGCTATGGAGCGGAGCTTGCGCACGTCCTCGGGCTTCACGTTCTTAATCACCACCTCCTTGATGACATCGCCTTCCTTCACCACCTGGAAGCTCACGACCTCATCGGGGCTCATGCGGCCCTCGGCCACCAGGCTGGCCTCCCGGTCCTGCATGCCCTGGAGCTGGCGCAGGAAATACCTGAAGGGCCTGGAGGAAGCGTGGAACCTCTTGCCCTCCGCTGGCACGATGCGCACGTAGCCGGGCCCCGCGTGCATGTGGGCCAGGACCTCGCCCTCCACCGTGGTGAGTGGGATGACGCGCTCGGCCTCGGCCGAGGGCGCTGGCGGAGCTAGGGCGGGGGCAGGAGCCTCAGCTTCCTCCTCCGGCAGGGAGAGAGGCCTAAAGCTCAGCTCCTTCAGCAGCTCTTCCACGGCCGATAGTATCTCCCTCAGGCCGGAGAGCTCGTCCTCAAGCTCCTTGATGCGCTTGACCAGGAGCTCCCTCAGCCTAGCCAGCCTGCGCACCCTCTCCTCGGACATGCCTCTCGGCACCTTAGGGGCACGGGCTCTTATGAAGGCTTGGCCGCGATATCGAAAATAGAAAAAGCCCCAGGCCGGTCAGGGCCCGGGCTTTGGCCGCGGGCCGGCCGCCCTTGGGCCTCCGCCGGCAGCCGAAGCCGCCTTTGGAGGTCCGCGGTTGGCCGGTCCTTGGCCGCGGCCCGGGTTACCCCCGGCCTGGGGCGCGGTTCTTGCTAAGCTGTGAGCCTCGGTTAAGGCTTGTGGTGCCATGCATGCCTAAAGATATGTATCAATTAGACCAATTTTTTAAACGCTCAATTTCTAAAGCACGCCCACCATCAGCTATCTCAGGACATGGAGGTGGGCGATGACGGGACGGGCCGCTTACTTAAATAGGGGAGGGGGGCGCCCGTGCCTCGCCCTCAGGGATGAGAAGTTCGCCCAGGACATCCAGGAGGTCTTGGCCCGTCTCTCGTCCGGCCTACCTCCAGAGCTCAGGCTTGAGCTTGAGGGGCTGGCGGAGAAGCTCATCTGGCTGCACGAGGAAGGACGTGTCAAGATAAACCACTCGGTCATGGAGCTCGTGTGCGCTAAGGAGCTGCTCTCCATGGGCTACTCCGTGGACGTGGAGCACGAGCTCTCCGGGCTGGCATGCGATGTCTATGCGGAGTTCAACGGTGAGGGGTTAGTGGTCGAGATAGAGACGGGCTTCGTGCCACCGGATCACGCGCTCGACCCGCTCACCTACTGCAGGGCCAGGGTAGCCAGCAAGATAGCGCGATACGGGTGCCTGGCCGAGCGCTTCGCCCTAGGCCTGCCGCCGCATTACGTGGCCATCGTGCCGCCCACCTTCCTCAAGGAGGGGCACTTGAGGACCGAGGAGGAGGTCCTGGCCGTCAAGCAGCTCTGCGATTACTACTACCACAACCCGCCCGTCAGCTTAGAGGAGATAAGGGCCGCCAGGCTAGATTGGGTCATGATTATAGATGTGGACGCCCTTGAGACCAGGATACTGAGCCCGGCCTCCTATGCCGAGAGGGCTCGTGAGCTCCTCAGGGCCATGGGCATCTCCTGAGCTCCAGGAGGGAGAACGCGAGGGAGAAGGCCAGGAAGAGCACGAGGAAGGCCACCACGAGCCATATCGTGAGGTTGGTAACGCCGCTCAGCATGAAGAAGAAGGGGAAGACCACGATGACGCCCGAGGAACCCGCGAGAGCGGCCCCCAGGGCCATGAGGACCACGCCCACCGAGAAGAGGAGGAAGCCCAACAGGAGCCAGCCGATCGGGAGGGAGGGGGCCGCGGGCACGCCGTGGGTCGTGGCCACCTCCTCAAGGCAGGAGGAGCAGAGCCACGTGGTCGTGTCGAAGCAGCGCTCGCACACCTGCCTGCCGCACCTAGAGCAGATGAACCTGGCGGACCTCTTCCCGCATAGCTGGCAGAGGGGCCTCAAGCCCGCAGCACCCCCAAGGCTGCCGCCAGGAAGAGGCCGAGGAGCGTGAAGACCAGGATCGCCATTAAGGCCAGGGCCAGCCTAGCGCTCCTGCCCGTGAGGACCAGGGGCACCGGGCCCAGGAGGACCACGCCCACGGAGCGCCCCTGGCCGGAGGGGAGGCTGAGCGCCCACCGCGCTATCGCGATGAAGACCACGAGCACGCCCGCGAGCGTCAGGGCCATGCCCGCCAGGAAGAGGACTTCTGGAAGCCCCATGCCGTGCCTAATGGCCTAACGGCTTGATAAAAGCCTTGCCATTCAGACGAGGCACTTGAAGATGGAGGCCTTGAGCTCCCCGTGGAGGATGTGGCGTTCCTCAAGCACCTCCACGCCCGCGGCCTCAGCAGCACGCCTGAAGGTGCCTCTCGCGGCGGTTATGAGAACCAGGCGGCAGCCGGGGGCCAGGTCGGACAGGGAGCGCAGGAAGGCCCGGTATAAGCGCCTGAGGCCGCGGGCCCTCATCCTCACGCCATAAGGGGGGTTCACGACCACGTGCGTCGGCGGCTCGTCCAAGCAGTCGGCCAGGCGGGTGGCATCGCCCAGCCTGAAGCTTATCGTGTCGGCCACGCCAGCCGAGCGGGCATTCCGCATGGCGCCATCGAGAAACACACGGACCCTATCTATTCCTATGATATCATATCTCTCCTGGGAGACGCCTGCCAAGGCCTCATCCCTACGCCTGAGGAACTCGCCCATGTCCAAGAAGGAGGCGAAGGCAAAGGCGGTCCCCCTGAAGGAGCCGGGTGGCACGTGCCTGGCCATGAGGGCGCCCTCTATTGGGATGGTGCCGCCACCGCACATGGGATCCACGAGCACGCCACGGCCCTCCCAGCCAGCAAGGTAGAGCATGGCCGCGGCCACGCTCGTCCTCAGGGCGGCAGGGTGCTTGAAGACCCGGTAGCCTCGCCTGTGGAGGGAGGCGCCCGTGGTGTTGATGCCCAGCAGGAGCTCCTGGTCGCGCACGAAGGCGTGGAGCTCTATGTCGGGCTCGTCCAGGTTCACCTTCAGCCTTACGCCTTTTGAGGCCAGGTAGCTGTCTATCACGGCCTGCCCCACCCGCGCGGCCACGTCCATGCTGGTGAAGTCGTGCTGGCCCACCCGCTCGGCCCTGACCGCGAAGCTCTGCTCAGGCCTTATGATGCCCGTGTAGTCGAGCTGCCTGGCGGCCCTGTAGATGCCCTCCAGCGTGCCCCCGAAATCGCCCCGGTAGAGGAGCAGGAAGAGCTTGTGCATCGTCCTGGCCCAGAGGTTCAGCTCATAAATGGCCTCAAGAGGAGCCTTGAAGAAGATGCGGCCTCTCCCGAGCTCCGGCAGGCCGGGGAGGCCCAGGATGCCCGCTACCTCACGGGCGCAGACGTCCTCAAGGCCTATCACCGTGGTCGCGAAGAACTCGCGATACGACATGCCCTCTGATATGCGGCTTGCTAGATATTTAAGGCCTCAAGCGCGGGGCGGCCAACTTAACGCCTCTTCTTAGAGCTTAAAGGAGGCGCGTCAGGGTCCCGTGAGCTGTGGTAGGAAGCGCTCCACGGCCTCCTTGATGACCTCCCAGCTGGCCTCGTCCTGGATGACGAACTTGTGCTTCCTACGCCACCTATCGCCCCTGCGGACCCAGAGGTAGAGGCCTATCTGGCGCCTGCCGAAGGACTCAAGGAGCACGACGGCCGCCCACCACTTCGCGGACTTGAAGAGCGTGAAGTAGTCGAGCACCTTGAGGGCCTCGGACACCGGCGGTCTCTCGCTGGCCAAGGCCACGACCCTGCGCCCTGGCCGCCGGCTGGGCTAGATAAGGCTTTTCAACGCGGGGGCGGGAGGCCCATGCTTCTTAAGGCACGAGACCGGAGGTAGGCACGTGAAGGATGCGGTAATCCTAGATGGCGAGAGCCTGACCCTAGAGGACTTAGTGGCCGTGGCCAGGCATGGCGCCCGCGTGGCCGTGCCAGAGCACGTGAGGGAGCGCGTGCAGAAGAGCAGGGAGGTGCTTGAGGATATCGTGAGAGCTGGCTCGCGCTGCTACGGCGTTACCACGGGCTTCGGCCCCCTCGGCCGCGTGCTCATAAGGCCAGAGGAGGGCAGGGAGCTCCAGGAGAACCTCCTGAGATCGCACGCCGTGGGGGTCGGCCCTCCCCTGCCCACCGAGGTCGTGAGAGCCGCCATGCTCTTGCGAGCCAACACGCTCGCCAAGGGACGCTCTGGCGTGCGGCCCGAGCTCCTGGACAGGTTGGTGGAACTCCTCAACGCGCGAGCCCACCCGGTGGTGCCCTCCTTGGGCTCCGTGGGGGCGAGCGGGGACCTAGCGCCCTTGGCCCACATGGCCCTGGCCTTGGTAGGGCGTCCCGAGGGCCTCCTGGAGATGGGCGGTGAGGTCCTGAGGGCAGACGAGGGCCTGGCGCGGCTGGGCCTGAGGCCCCTTGAGCTCAACCTCAAGGAGGGGCTGGCCCTCGTGAACGGCACCTCCATCAGCACGGCTCTCACCGCCCTCGCTGCCCACGATGCCCTCGTGCTGGCCAAGACGGCCGACGTGGCGCTCTCCATGTGCCTGGAGGCCGTGGGAGGCTACCTGGCGCCCTTCGATGAGGAATACCTGGCCCTCAGGCCCTTCGCTGGCCAGATGGCCTGCGCTAAGAACGTGAGGGAGCTCGTGAGGGGTAGCGAGCTCGTGGAGCACCCGGGCCTGAGGAGGGCGCAGGACCCCTACTGCATCCGCTGCGCCCCCCAGGTGCACGGTGCCGCCCGCGAGGCCATAGCCTTCGCGCGCTCCCTCGTGCAGGTCGAGCTCAACTCGGCGGATGACAACCCCCTCATCTTCGAGGAGGAGCCCCGCTGCCGGGCTGGCGGCAACTTCCACGCCCAGCCCATAGCCCTCGCGGCTGATGTGCTGGCCACGGGCCTCTGCACGCTCGGCAACATCTCCGAGCGGCGGGCCAACTACCTCCTCTCAGGCAGGTGCGAGCTCCTGCCTGAGGCCCTCGTGCCACCGAGCGTGAAGGCCGGCCTCCACAGCGGCCTCATGATAGTCCAATACACGGCTGCCGCCCTCGTGGCCGAGCTAAGGCAGCTGGCCAGCCCGGCCAGCGTCCAGAACGTGCCCACGGGCGCGGACTTCGAGGACGTGGTAAGCATGAGCCTGGCGGCCGCCCTCAAGGCCAGGAGGTGCGTGGAGCTCCTGGCCCGCGTGCTGGCAGCCGAGCTCGTGTGCGCCTTCCAAGCGCTCTCCCTGAGGGAGCCCGAGAGAGCTGGCGAGGGCACGCGGGCTGCCTACGAGTTCCTTCGTGCCCACGGCCTGAGGCCCGTGGAGGCGGACAGACCCCTGGGCCGCGATGTAGAGCGGGTGGCCCAGCTCGTGCTTAAGGCGGAGCTGCTGGAGGCCGTCGAGGAGGCGGTGGGCGAGCTGGCCTAGGGCGCCCGGCGCCCGCACGGCGCAAGGGCTTTATAGCTCCACGGCTTAGGGCAGAACGCGAGCCGGGGTGCCCTAGCCTGGTAGGGGGGTGGCCTGCTAAGCCACTGGCCAGACGGCCGCCCGGGTTCAAATCCCGGCCCCGGCGCCAAAAGATAACATTTACATGCCCTGAAATCGGGCTCCCACTCTATTAAGCTCGGCTCATAGACGGTTGCGATGATTAATCCCTCATCCCACAGGAGACGAGCGTGTTCGCCTCGCGCTCTCACGCCATCAAGGTGGCCCTCCTGTGGCTGAAGAAATACATGGATGTGCGGGCGAGATAGGCATTTAAGGGAGCGGCGCGCAGGTGAGATGGTGTCCAGAGTGGGCGATATCAAGGAACTCCTAGTAGAGCTCCTCGGAGGCGAGGAGGAAGCCGAGAGGGAAGCCTGGCGCCTGATGCTCCTTATCTACGGCTCCCTGCTCAGGAAAGCGGAATTCCTGCTCTCCCTGCTCTCCGGCATGCCCTCTGAGAAGGACATAACCGCCCTCAAGGACCCAGAGGCCATAATACGCGAACTCAAGAAGACGCGCCAGGAGCTGTGGGAGGAGAAGTATCGGAATTGGTTCGAGTAGTGCTAGACAGCAATGAATACGTGTTCTACATCATGGGCTTAAGCGATGTGGTAGAGTTCATCCTGAACGCTGGGGCTGAGGTATGCGTCCACACAGCCATCATAGAGGAAGTGTGGAGGAACCTGATGGCGCCAGCACATAAGACGGCCTTCCTGAGCATCTTGTTATCGCCGGACGTTAGGATATACACCGACAAGCTGCCGAGAGCGCTCCGGGAGGAATATGCCAGGTTAGGGCTGAGAGGGGGCGATATCCTGATAGCCGCTTTCACGGAGTTCTGCCATGCCGATATCTTGGTTACGGAAGATACAAACTTCGGGGTCCTCAAGGGGCGGCCGATGTCCCATTCGAGGTATTGTCCTATCGGCAGTTCAGGAGCAAGGGCTTGTAGGCAGCGTGGATAGCCAGATTGAGTGCCGCCCTCGGCGCCAGCCTCGGCTTCTTTTTAAGACTGTGAGGAAGCCAGCGGCTTCCTTTGCTATCGATGAGGCGTCTCCGCCTCTCGCCGCCCTCAGGCCACGCGCTTCCCCCTGTCCTCCGGCCTGAGGGAGTATATCTCCTCGACCTTTATCGTTACCACGGTCATGTGCTCCGGCACGCCCCGCCCATCCGGGTGGTGCGCCCTTATGTAACGGGCCACGACCTCCTCGTAGACCGGGTCCCCTGGCCCGTGAATACGCGCGGTCCCCTTCACCTGGTAGCCTTCCACGGCCCGGGTGTCCCAGATGGCCACGGCCACCTGGGGCCTGGCCCTTATGTTGTCGAGCGTCCTGGCGGAGTAGATGTCCACGTAGGCGAGCGTCTCCTCGTCTAGGTAGGTGAAGCCCTTGGGGCTCACGTTAGGCCTGCCATCTGGCCCCACGGTGGCCAGGGCGGCTATATGCACCCGCTTGACCATGTCCAGGAGCTCCTTGGGCATCCTGACCAAGCCCTCGCCCTCCCGCGGGGCATGGGCCGCGATGCTTATTAAGCGGCCTCCCTCACGGGCACCCTCCTGGCCCCGGCTAAGGCAGCCTCCACCAGGGCCTCCACGTCCAAGGCTGCCTCTGCCTCCTCAACCGCCTCCGGCCTAGCAGCTGTGGTGGGCCTCCTGGGCGCGGCCCTGCAGCCCCCATCCGGCCTGGCCGAGACCTCGTAGGTGCCTATGCGCATGGCCAGCCTTACGGTCTCGTCCTTGTCGTAGCACAGGAGGGGCCTGAGCACGGGGAGGCGCGTGAGGGCGCTGTCTATGGCCCTCATGTTCTTGAGCGTCTGGCTGGCCTGCTCCCCTATGGCATCGCCCGTTACGATGGCGTCCGCCCCCTCGGCCTCGGCCAGGCGCCCGGCCACCCGGAGCATGAGGCGCTTGCAGAGCACGCACGTGAGCTCCTCGGGGCACCCGGCCCTTATCTGGTCTAGCGCGGGACCGTGCGGCACCAGGTAGAGGTAGCGGATGCAGCCCAGGCTCCACCGGGCCAGGATGGCCGCGAGTTCCGTGGCCTTCTGGACCGTCCTGTCGTCCGTGTAGGGCCTCAGGTCGAAGTGCACGGGCACGAGGAGGCAGCCCCTCCTCATGGCGAGCCAGCAGGCCACGGGCGAGTCTATGCCGCTGCTGAGGAGGCCGATGACCTTGCCCTGCACGCCGAGCGGGTAGCCCCCAACGCCCTCCACCACGCGCGAGTAGAGGTAGGCCTCGTGGCCGCGGACCTCCACGAAGATGACCGCGTCGGGCGCCTCAAGGTCCACGCGCAGGCCCAGGTGGCCCAGCTCGGCCAGGACGCGCTCGCCCAGCACCCGGCAGACGTCCATGCTCGTGTAGGGGTGCTCGCCCACCCGCCTGCAGCGGACGGCGAAGCTCATGCCGGGCCTGAGGACGGCCTTCGCCAGCTCCACGCCCAGGGAGGCTATGGCCTCCAGCTCCGAGCTGGTCGAGATAGCTGGCGAGGTGGAGGAAACCCCGAAGACGCGAGCGATTACCTCGGCTGCCTCATCGGCCGCGGGGGTTCGCACGTAGAGCCTGCCGAAGGTATATCTCATGCCGGAGGAGGGCAGGCCGTGCTGCCTCAGGGCCTCCCTCACGTGCCTCGCTATGAGCTTCTCATACCTGAGCCTGACGGGCTTGCTCTTCACGCCTACCTCTGGCCCAAAGCGCACGATCACCGTGTCGTAGGTAGGCTCGTCCTCCCCTCGCAAGGATATCCCTGCCCCACTAGGACTAACGCTCAGACAGGCAGGGACGTGGGAGGCAAAAAGGCCTAGCGCGCTAGCTGGCCTTGGCCTGCGCCTGCCCCCTCTTGCGCTTCATGCGCGTGAGGCGCCTGAGCACGCGGAGGACGTGGGGTTCCTCCTCAACGGGCCTGGTCTCCAGCAGGCCTGCTTTCTCGGCTGCCGAGAAAAGCTCCTCACCACGCTCGGACCTGATGAGGGCTATGTTCCAGCCCTCAAGGCCCAGGCTGCCCACAGAGATGTCCGCTAGCTCGGCCGAGAAGTCCGTGCAGACGGCACAGCCATCGCGCCTGTGCTCCATGAGGGGCTCAAGCGGGAGCTCCTTGACCTCCCCGCCATCCGTGAAGACGAGCAGCCGGCCAGCCTTGATGTTCATCTTCCTCACGGCCTTGAGCTCAAGGCCGTGCTGGGCCAGGTAGGCCTTCAGGCCCTCGTAGGTGAAGGTCTCCGTGCAGAAGAGGCCTATCACATACCTTATGGCCTCCGACCAGTTCACGGGCGGGTTGGGGAGCATCTGCATGAGCCTCACGGCCTGGACCTGGCACGGGAGGCCCACGAAGG
>CAZPDR010000013.1:0-11490 GCA_964585495.1 uncultured Candidatus Bathyarchaeia archaeon | reverse complement strand
CCCGGACGGTGCGCTTCAGGCGCTCCACCACGGCCGCGAAATCAGCCGTAGGCGGGACGGGAGTGGGCATCTTTCCCCTCGGGCCCAGGACGGGGCCCAAAATCCGCCCTATCAAGGGCATGAGGGGGGCCTCGGCCACGAAGTAATCATACTCCTTCGCGAGCTTCTTGGCCCTCTTCTTGTCGCCAGCCATGGCCTCCAACTCCTCCCTCTCAAGCACGTCCAGGCCAGCCCTCTTGGCCCTGAGGGCCGCATCGCCAGAGGCTATCACGCACACCCGGGCCTCCTTCCCCAGGCCGTGCGGGAGCTCCACGAGCTCGCGTATCCTGTTCTCCGGCCTGCGGAGGTCTATGTCCCTGAGGTTCACTAGGAGCTCCACCGACTGCCTGAAGTTGCGCTTCTTTGCCTTCTCCCGGAGCTCCCTCAGGGCCTCAAGGATGCGCTCCTCATCTATGGGCATGCTCCATCACCTTTCCCGAGCGGGAGGCTGACGTGCTCATAAGGCTTGCTCCCCGGGCCATCAGCTCGCCCCAGAGGCGCCCTCCCCTAGCTCGCGCTCGGCCTGCTCGATGAGCTCGTCCCAGGCGCCCTCGTCCACCTCCCTGATGACCTCCTTCGGGTGCTTGCCCTCCACCTTCACGCCCATGCTCACGCACGTGCCGAGGATCTCCTTCACGGCCGCCTTCAGCGTCTTGGCCATGAGCTGGGGCCACTTTATGCGGGCTATCCTGACCACCTGCTCCATCTTCAAATCGCCTATCCATTCGTGGCCCGTGGCCCCAGAGCCCTTCTTAACGCCAAGCTCCTTGATGATGAGGGCCGAGGTGGTCGGTATGCCCACCTTCACCTCGAACTCCTTCGTCTCCAGATCCACGATCACGTCCACGGGCACCCTCATGCCCGCGTAGTCCTTGGTGAGCTCGTTGATCTTGTTCACCACCATCATCACGTTCAGGCCTAACGGGCCGAGCGACGGGCCTATGGGCGGTCCAGCCGTGGCCTTGCCGCCCTCCACGAGGAAGCGAAATGCCTTCTTCTCTCCCACGAGCCTCCACCTGCCCACGGGAGGAAAGGCAGGCGATTTAAAGGCTACCCGCCCGCCCTAGCCTTCTTCACCAGGCGGACCACGTCGGCCTCCACGGTAACGGGCATGGGGAAGGTGCTCTCAAGGAGCTCCACCACCAGCTCGCCCTTGTCCCTGTCTATGCTCGTTACCTTGGCCCTCGCGCCCCTCAGCGGGCCAGCCACGATCTCCACCTCATCGCCCAGGTCCAGCTCCTCTATGATGGGCTTGGCCACGAGGAAGCGCTCAAGGTCCTTGATGTCAACCACGCCAGGCACGCGCGACCTGACGTGCCTTATGCCAGCTATGGCCTTGTCCACGATGTGGGGGCCATCTGCCTCCACGAAGACGTAGCCCTTCAGGCCCTCGGGGGCCACTATGGACCTTATGGGCACGTTGTAGGCCCTGGCGTTCATGGCTATCAGCTTGGCCACGTTCCTCTCCTGCCCAGCCGTGGTCCTGACCGCGTAAACGGGCATGGCTCACGCACCTCCCATGAGGCTGAGCATGAGCAGCCTTATCACGAAGCCCACTAAGCCCACGGCCACCACGCCGATGACGCATATCCTGGCCATGAGCCATATCTCCCTCCTGCTGGGCTTCCTAGCCCTCTTCAGCATCCTAGCGCAGGACGACAAGAACTCCCTCAGGCCCACCTCGTCCACCTGTGGGGCACCGCGCTCAGGGGCCTTATTTACGTTAAGCCTCATAAGGAAAAAATAAGGTGGGGGAATGGGTCGGCTGCCTCAGCCCTCGATCTTCCTGCCGGTGCGGAACTTGTGGCCGTTGGGGCACTCGTAGAGCTCGATGAGGATGGTCGGGCCCCTGCGCTTCTTGGGGCTCATGGTCCAGCTCTTAATGGGCTTCTCGACCTCGGCTCCGCACTTCGGGCACTTCGGCATGTGCACCACCTTCCACATGAGGTCCAATATAGACCTATATAAAGTTTATGGCGCCTCGCTTGGTGAAAATCTAGAGGGAAGCCCGCCCGAAGATTTACTTGATTTCGCCAAACTTTTTATTAACCGTTTAATAGGCCCCTGCGAGGGAGGAGCGGCCATGTTATCCGTGGACGTTAAAGCCTGCACGGGCTGTGGCACCTGCGAGCTAGCCTGCTCCTACCGGCACTTCGGTGTCCACAACCCGCGCAAGTCGGCCATAAGGGTCATGATGCCCACCTCCGAGAGGCCCTGGAACGTGCCCATCGTCTGCCGCCACTGCGCCAAGCCTAGGTGCGCTGAGGAGTGCCCGGTGAACGCCATCTACAAGGCCGATGATGGCCGCGTGCTGGTGGACGAGGAGGCCTGCATGGGCTGCCGCAACTGCGCTGAGGCCTGCCCCTTCGGCGCCATCTTCTTCCACCCGGAGGTCCTCACGCCCATCAAGTGCGACCTCTGTGGTGGCGACCCGGAGTGCGTGAAGTGGTGTCCAACGGGCGCCATCAGGCTGAAGAGCCCCCTGGCCCTGGGCGATGAGGCCCGAGAGCGCACGGCCCGCGCCATGGCGGGGGTGCTGAGGTGATGGTGGAGCTGAGGGGCGGCTACGTGGGCAAGATAGCCTGGGTGGACCTGGCCAGGCGCGAGGTGAAGGTCAGGGACGTGGAGCCGGGCTGGGCCCTGAAGTTCATAGGCGGGCGAGGCTGGGGAGCCCGCATCGTGTGGGAGCACGTGCCACCGGAGGCTGACCCCCTCGGGCCTGAGAACGTGCTCGTGATAGCGGCTGGCCCCCTCACCGGCCTCCTCGTGCCGGGCGCTGGCAAGGTGAGCTTCTCGGCCATAAGCCCCGAGACGGGCTACTACGGCGATAGCAACTCCGGCGGCTTCTTCGGCCCAGAGCTCAAGCACGCTGGTTTTGACGCGCTGGTGCTGGTGGGCGCCTCCAGGGAGCCCGTCTACCTGTGGGTGGAGGACGGCGAGGTGGAGCTCCGCGATGCCAAGGACTACTGGGGCATGGGCGGCCTAGAGGTCCAAGAGGCCATAAGGCGCGACCTGGGCGATTCGAGCATCAAGGTGGCCTCCATAGGCCCTGCTGGCGAGAACCTGGTGCCCATAGCCTGCGTGAACTGCGATTGGCGGAACGCTGGCCGCACGGGCATGGGGGCCGTGATGGGCTCTAAGCGCGTGAAGGCCGTGGCCGTCCGGGGCTCGCTCGACATACCCGTGGCCGACCCCGAGGCTCTCTACGAGGAGGCGAGGGGCGCCTTCAAGCACGTGCTCGAAAACGACTTTGCGCGAACGCTCAGGAAGTTCGGCCTGGCCTGGTATATCAGGTGGTCGGATGAGCACGGCTGCCTCCCCGTGAGGAACTTCAGGTTCACCACCTACGAGAAGAAGGATGAGCTGAGCGCTGAGGCCATGCTGGACCGGGTGGTGACGACCGCCACGGCCTGCCCCTACTGCCCCATGTGCTGTGGCAAGTTCTCCTACGTGCGCTCGGGCCGCTACGCTGGCACGGCCATAGATGGGCCCGAGTATGAGACCATAGCCATGATAGGCACGAACTGCTGCCTCCCGAGCATAGAGGACGTGGTCTACGCGAACTGGCTCTGCGACAACCTGGGCATGGACACCATATCGGCTGGCAACATCATAGCCTTCGCCATCGAGTGCTACGAGCGCGGCATCATCGGGCCGAAGGACACGGGCGGCCTGGAGCTCCGCTACGGAGACCCGGATTGCGTGTTCAAGCTCCTGGAGCTCATGGCCAAGCGCGAGGGCATAGGCGATGTCTTGGCCAGGGGCGTGAAGTTCGCGGCCGAGAAGTTCGGGAAGGGGGCCGAGAAGTTCGCCATCCACGTGAAGGGCCTGGAGCAGTCCGCCTACGACGTGAGAGCCGCACCCGCGATGGGCCTCGCCTATGCCACGGCCGATATAGGCGCCCACCACAACCGGGCCTGGGCCATCGCATATGACCTGGAGAAGGGGCGCGATACCTACACGCGCGACAAGGCCGAGTGGGTCATCTACCTCCAGCACGTCCGCCCGCTCTTCGACTGCCTCGGCTGCTGCAGGCTTCAGTGGGTGGAAACGGGCCTCCCGCTCGAATACTACGCCAGGGCGTTCAGGGCGGCCACCGGCGTTGAGGTGAGCGTGGAGGAGCTCCTGAAGGCATCCGAGCGCATCTTCAACCTCACCAGGGCCATTAGCGTGCGCCGCGGCCTGACGAGTGCTGAGGACATGCTGCCCGACCGGGCCTTCGAGGACCCCGTGCCCAACGGGCCCGCCAAGGGCCTCAAGCTGGACAGGGAGAAGTTCGAGGAGCTCCTGAGGGCCTACTACGAGCTGAGGGGCTGGGACGAGCGGGGCGTGCCCACCAGGGCCAAGCTGGAGGAGCTGGGCCTGGAGGACGTGGCCGATGCCCTCGGCCTCTAGGCGCTGAGGAAGATGACAGGGAGGGCGGGGGAAAGGCAGGGAACTCCCTCACCTCCCTTTTTGAGCAGACACCTCCCAGGGAGGCAGGCTATTCCCTCCGGCTGTCTTCCTCACTGCCCGGCTTGTCGAGATGTTCCTGGGTTATCATTCAGTTCCCTTGCACATCCCTCTCACCCGACATCGGGTTAGTGCAGAAGAGTGCGTTCAAAGCGGTTATAAGAGCCCCCAGGCCCTACGCCCGGGAGCCTTGGCCGAGCAGGTGACCGCGAGCGCCTTCGACCTATTGGCCAAGCCGATAAGGCGCCTCATAGCCGAGAGGGGCTTTGCTAGCCCGACCCCTCCTCAGGAGAAGGCGATACCGCTCATCCTAGCTGGCAAGAACGTGCTCCTCATAGCGCCCACGGCCACGGGCAAGACGGAGGCAGCCTTCCTTCCCGTCCTGCACAAGCTGCTTGAGCTGAGGGCCAGCGGTGCCGAGGAGAGGGGCATCAAGGTCCTCTACATCACGCCCCTCCGCGCCCTGAACAGGGACCTTCTGGACCGCCTTGAGTGGTGGTGCACGCGCCTGGACCTGAAGCTGGCCGTTAGGCATGGCGATACGGAGCAGAGGGAGCGCGCCCGACAGGCCAGGAGCCCGCCCGACGTGCTCATCACCACGCCCGAGACGCTGAACGCCATCCTGCTCGGCCGCGTGATGCGCAGGCACCTCAGGGCCGTGAGGTGGGTCATCATAGACGAGCTGCACGAGATGGTGGACTGCAAGCGGGGCAGTCAGCTCTCCCTGGCCCTAGAGCGCCTGAGGGAGCTCCTAGACCACGAGCCACAGGTCATAGGGCTCTCGGCCACCGTGGGCTCGCCCGAGGAGGCCGCCCGCTTCCTCGTGGGCAACGGCAGGCCTGTGGAGGTCGTGAGGGTGCCCGTGGCCCGCATGATGGAGCTCAAGGTCCTCTTCCCAGCTGCCACGGACGAGGACAGGCGGCTGGCCGAGGCCCTCTACACGCACCCCGAGGTGGCGGCCAGGCTGAGGGTGATGAGGGAGCTCATAGAGGCGCACGAGTCCGCCATAGTGTTCACGAACACCCGCTCCATAGCCGAGGTGCTGGCCAGCCGCTTCCGCGTGTGGGATCTCGACCTGCCCATCTCCATCCACCACGGCTCCCTCTCCAAGCCCTCCCGCGTGGCGGCCGAGAAGGGGCTGAAGCACGGGGAGCTGAAGGCCCTGGTGGCCACCTCAAGCCTTGAGCTCGGCATAGACATAGGCCGCGTGGAGCTCGTGATACAGTATATGTCGCCCAGGCAGGTAACACGCCTCGTCCAGCGCGTGGGCAGGGCTGGCCACCGCCTGGACCGCGTGGCCAAGGGCGTCATCATCACCATGGACTCGGACGACACGCTGGAGGCCATGGCCATCGCCAGGAGGGCGCTGAACGAGGAGCTGGAGCCCCTGAAGATACCCGAGTGCCCCCTGGACGCGCTGGCGCACCAGATAGCTGGCGAGCTCATCAGGCGAGGCCGCGTCTACTTCTACGAGCTCTACGAGCTGTTCAGGCGCGCCTACCCGTATGAGGGCCTCACGCTGAAGGACATAGCGGCCGTGTTGGACTACATGCACAACCGCTACCCCAGGCTGGCCTGGGTCTCGCACGAGGACATGGTGGCCCTCAAGCCCAGGCGCTCTAGGGCGCTCTACGAGTATTACTTCGGCACGCTCTCCATGATACCTGACGAGAAGCAGTATGTGGTCGTGAACGAGGCCGAGGGCCTGCCCGTGGGCATCCTCGACGAGTGCTTCGTGGCCGAATACGGGCGCCCTGGCGTGAAGTTCGTGATAAGGGGGAGGCCCTGGATAATAACGGCCATCAGGGGCGATCGCGTCTACGTGCGGGAGGTAGAGGACCCCACGGGCGCCATACCGAACTGGGTGGGCGAGGAGATACCAGTCCCCTTCGAGGTGGCGCAGGAGGTTGGCCAGATAAGGGCCTTCGTGGAGGAGCGCCTGCGCTCGGGCGCCAGACCGGAGGAAATCGCGGCCGAGCTGGCGGAACGCTACCCAACGGACCCCGAGACCGCCCTGAGGGCCATAGGGGAGACGGTGGAGCACGTCCAACTGGGCTTCCCGGCCCCAACGCACGAGCGGGTGCTGGTGGAGGAGTGGGATGAATACGTGATCGTCCACGCCCACTTCGGCTCCCTCACGAACCGCACGCTAGCGCACCTCCTGGGCCACCTGGCCGCCGAGCGCATGGGCTTGGCCGTCCTCGTGCAGCACGACCCCTACCGGGTCATCCTCCACACGCGGGGGGAACTCTCGGCCAGCGATGTGGTAGCGCTCCTCCAGGAGGCAGCCGATATGCCAGCCGAGGCCGTGAGGGAGGCGGTCAGGAGGGCCGTGGTCCGCACGGGCATCTTCAAGCGCAGGCTCATCCACGTGGCCCAGCGCTTCGGAGCCCTGGAGAAGTGGGCCGACCTGAGCTCCGTGAGCATGAGGAGCCTCATGAAGAGCTTCGAGGGCACGGCCATCTGGCAGGAGGCCGTGAAGGAGGTCTTCACGTTTGACCTGGACGTGGAGAGGGCCATCTGGGTCCTCCGGGCCATCAGGGAGGGGCGCATCAGGGTGCTTGAGCTGGCCAAGCCCGCGGGCGAGATAAGCCCGATAGCCTGGCTGGGCATGGAGCGCATGAGCATGAAGACGGACGTGATCCCGCCCGAGCGCCTCAGGCGCATCCTGGTGGAGGCCACCCGCGCCCGCCTCCTGAGCGAGGCCCGCGTGCTGGTCTGCACGAACTGCTGGTCCTACCTGGCCACGGTGAGGGCCAAGGACCTGCCCGAGCGGCCCGCCTGCCCGCGCTGCGGCTCACGAGCCCTGGGCGTGCTGGACGAGGACGAAGATGTCGTTTACCAGCTCGCGGAGAAGGCATGCGAGGGGGCCAGCCTCACGCGCAGGGAGCAGCGCCTCCTGGAGCGGGCGCTTGAGACGGCGGAGCTCCTGGAGCGCTACGGCAAGGCTGCCTTCGTGGCCCTCTGCGGCAGGGGTATAAGGCCCGAGGAGGCAGAGCGCGTCCTGGCGAGGGAGCCCAAACTCACGGACCGCTTCTACGAGCTCGTCATGCAGGCAGAGCGGAGGGCGCTGCTCACCAGGTTCAGGTGAGGCAAGCTTGCCCCTCGGGAGCTCAGGACCATCCTGAGGAAAACGTAAATTAGCACATGGGCTCCCTCTCCCGCGGTGTGAGGCTTTGGCGGGCCGAGCGGCCGAGATAATAGAGCGGGCCCTCAAGGAGGGCCGCAAGCACCTGCTTGAGCCAGAGGCCAAGGCCGTCTGCGCTGAATACGGCATCCCCGTGCCCCGCGGCCGCGTGGCCAAGACGGCCGATGAGGCCGTCCAGATCGCGGAGGAGATAGGCTACCCCGTGGTCCTCAAGATAGTGTCGCCCGACGTGCTGCACAAGTCGGACGTGGGCGGCGTGCTCCTGAACGTGCTGGACGCTGATGGCGTCCGCGAGGGCTTCAAGCGCATCTTGGACGTGGTGCGCTCCCACGTGCCCGAGGCCCGCGTGGTGGGCGTGCTGGTGGAGGAGATGGCGCCCAAGGGCGTGGCGGAGGTCATAGTAGGCGCCATCAAGGACCCGCAGTTCGGGCAGACGCTCATGTTCGGCCTCGGCGGCGTCTTCGTGGAGATACTGAAGGACGTTACGTTCAGGATAGCGCCCATAGACGAGCGAGATGCCTACGAGATGATAAGGGAGATCAAGGCCTACCCGATCCTGAGGGGCTACCGGGGCCAGCCGCCAGCGGATGAGAAGACCATAGCGGCCATCTTGGTCAGCGCCTCCAAGCTGGTGATGGACTTCCCGCAGATCAAGGAGATGGATCTCAACCCCATCATAGTGTATGAGAGGGGCGCTAAGACCGTGGACGCCAGGATCATCCTTGAGTAGGGCGGCACCATCACCACCCCCCAAGCTTTTATATTCCTGCCCTGCCTCAGCCAGCACCGTGAGCCAGGAGAAGAGCAGCAGGGAAGAGCTCAGGAGGCTCATGACTAAGCTGGAGCACGTGCTCGACGACAGAGATATGGCTGACTCCGAGCTCAGGAAGATCAAGGACGCCGTGGAGAAGGCCGAGGAAGGTGAGGAGGTCGAGGACGTGGTGAAGGAGGCCAGGGAGCTCCTCAAGCGCCTTGAGAAGACGAAGGCAGATGTAGATGAGCTCCTGACCAGGGCCAGCAGCACCTTCGAGAAGCTGAGGGCCATAAGCCTTTGGAGGCGCCTGGCGGCTGCCTTCGGAGGCATCCTCATCTTCATAGGCGCCATGACCATAACCACGGGCCTCTTCGCCCTCTTCCTGGGCATCCTGAGCGGCATCATGGCGCCAGAGGTGGCCGAGATACTGGGCGTGGTGGCCATAGCCCTCGGCACGCTCCTCGTCCTGTCGGGCTTCGCCCACCAACTCCCCTAGCCGGGCGCGTAGCGCCTCCTGAGCAGGATGGTGGCGCACATGGCGCTCGCGAGGGCGAAGAAGGCCAGGGCCAGGCAGGTGAGCACGAAGATCGGGAGCACCTGAGGCCCCGGCGGAGACGGGAAGAATATCTCGCCCCTGTATATCTGGTAGATGATGGCCACGGCCACGGGGACGCTGAGGGCCTGGAGGAGGCCCATGGCGGTCTCAAGCCCGCTGATGAGCCTCGCCACCCTTGCTGGCATGGGCGTGCTGGGCTCCTCGATGCCGCCCATCTTCCTCGCGATGGTTATATAGAGCTCCCCGAGCGGGATGACCGTCAAGAAGGAGCCCACGGCCTGGAGCACGCAGAGGGCCATGAGGGTGTTGGCCACGGCCCTTGAGGTCCCCGGGTTCGGGCCAAAGCCCAGGTAGTTCTGGAGCAGGTAGAGGATGAGGAGTATGGCCAGGTAGGAGGCCAGGGAGAAGCCGCCGATGGCCGCCTCCCTCGCCCTGACGGTGATGAGCTCGAAGAGGAAGCCTATGATGCCTATCACGGCCACGGCCGAGCCTATGGCGAGCACGATGGGGTCCATGAAGCAGGCGAGGGCGAGGCAGGCGAAGGCCGCCAGCAGGGGCGTGAGGGGGTAGAAGGGCGTCCTGAACTCCCTGGCCAGGTAGCGCCTCCTACGCCTGAGGAGGATGACGCTCAAGTTCACCATGAGGAGGCCTATGAGGAAGCCGAAGCTGGCCGCGCCCGCCAGGAAGTGCGCTACGCCGGAGAGGGCGAAGGCGGCTGCCACGCCAGCCGAGAGCACCACGGCCTTGTAGGGCGTCTTGAAGCGCGGGTGGAGGCCCACCAGCACCTCCGGGAAGAGGCCATCCCTGGCCAGGGCGTGGGCTATGCGGGCTGCCGAGAGGAGGGCGGTGTTCAAGCTGGTGAGCATGGCCACGGCCCCAAGGCCGAAGACCATGCCCTCGCCGACAGGGCCTAGAGCCGCCCTCCCGACCGAGAGGAGGGAGATCTCCGCCTCCGCTAGCGCCCGCCAGCCTATGGCGCCCACGGCCAGGAGGGAGACCAGCATGTAGATGGCCCCCGAGACCAGGACGGAGAGGATGCAGGCCCTCGGTATGGTCTTCTCCGGCTCCCTCACCTCACCTCCCACGGTGGCTATGCTCTCGAAGCCCCAGTAGGCCACGAAGGTGAAGCCTGTGGCGGACAAGATGCCCTCAAGCCCCCTCGGCGCCAGGGGCCTCAGGTTGGAGAGGCGGAAGGAGGGTGCGGCTGCGAGGCCGAGGCCGAGGAGGCCCGAGATGAGTAGGGCGGTCAGCATCAGCTGCGCTCTCCCGGCTTCCCTCACGCCCTTGATGTTGAGGAGGCAGAAGAGGGCCAGCACGCCCTCGGCCACCAGCACGGGCTCCACGGCCAGGTAGCGGGCCAGGATGAGCGCGAAGCCCACCGCGTTGAGGGCCGCGTAAAGCACGTTGCCGAGCCACAGGAACCAGCCGGTAACAAAGGCCGTGAGGCCGCCGACGGCCTCCCGCGTGAAGACGTAACCTCCACCCGAGATGGGCAGGCTGGTGGCGAGCTCGCTGTAGTTGAGGGCTATGAGGAGCGTGATGGCGGCCCCCAGGCCGAAGGCCAGCACGACGGCTGGACCAGCCATGCCCACCGCATCGCCTAGGATGACGAAGATGGAGCCGCCTATGGTGCTCCCTACGCCTATGCTCAGCGTCTCCCAGAAGCCCAATCCCCTCTCTGGCGTGGTGGAGCTCTCCAGAACCCGCACGCCTCCGGCTGGGAGGCGTGCTATTTAAAAATATTTCGGAGGACCATGGTGGGACAAGGATGGGTAACGCGGAACTGCGCACGCGCACCGCTTTTAAGCAACCCCCATGCCTACATACGACGGGCCTAGGTGAGCTCGTTGAGCGGGGAGAAGGCCGAACGAACGCTCATCCTCTGCGTGGACCGGGACGATGACGTGGGGACGAAGGCGAATGCTAGGACGCCCATCATAGGGAAGGAGGAGAACCTGCGCGTGGCCACCCGCCTGGCCATATCCGACCCAGAGGAGGCAGACGCGAACGCCATGTTCGAGGCCGTGAGGCTCTACGAGCAGCTGACGGCCTCGGCAGGGCCGGGCGAGGCCTACGAGGTGGCGACCATCACCGGCTCACCGCTCGGGGGCGTGAAGGCCGATAAGAAGCTCCTGTCAGAGCTCGACCAGGTGCTCAAGGCCTTCCCAGCCGATGGCATCATCCTGGTCTCAGATGGCTATGCGGACGAGGACGTGATACCGCTCATCCAATCCCGCGCGCCCATCGTCTCCGTGCGCCGGGTGGTGGTGAGGCATAGCAAGTCCATAGAGGAGACTGCCGCCCTCTTCTCGCGTTACGTGAAGCTCCTCATGGAGAACCCCCGCTACTCCAGGCTCGTGCTGGGCTTCCCCGGCGTCCTCGTGCTCGCCCTCGCCATCCTCTGGGCCCTCGACCTCCTTAGGTATGCTTGGATGGCCCTCTCCATAGGCATAGGCACCTTCATGCTCATCAAGGGCTTCAGGCTGGACTACTACCTCGGGCGCCTGCTGAAGGGCGTGAAGTCCAAGGTGTTCAGGCTCG
>CAZPDR010000012.1:0-11901 GCA_964585495.1 uncultured Candidatus Bathyarchaeia archaeon | reverse complement strand
GGGCGTGCGGAGGGGCGATGAGGTGCTCGTGCTCTCGGACAGGGGGCAGCCCGTGGCCTTCGGAGTGGCCCGCATGGACGAGCAGGAGCTCCTGAGGGCCAGGAGGGGGCTGGCCGTGGAGGTGCTGAGGCCCCTCTACCGCGTGCCGCCCATGAGGGAGCTGGAGGAGTTCAAGCTGGGCCTCATCTACCCTCAATCGCTCCCCGCCATGCTCACCACGCGCGTGCTGGACCCGAGGCCGGGCGAGCTGGTGGTGGACATGACCTGCGGGCCGGGGGGCAAGCTGTCCCACATCTGCCAGCTCACGGCCAACCAGGCGCGAGTTCTGGCCTTCGACAGGAGCAGGCACAAGGTTCGCGAGACGCGCGAGGTGCTGGCCCGCCTGGGCTGTGAGGCAGCCGTCCTCAAGGCCGACTCGCGCTACCTGGACATGGATTACCCGTTCTTGGTGGGCCGAGCGGACCGGGTGCTCGTGGACCCGCCCTGCAGCGCCCTGGGCGTGCTGCCTAAGCTCTACGACCTGAAGAGCGCCAAGGAGCTCGCCAGCCTGGCCGAATACCAGAGGCAGTTCCTCAAGGCCGCGGCCAAGCTCGTCCGGCCCGGGGGCGTGGTGGTCTATAGCGTGTGCACCATGACGGCCCGGGAGTGCGAGGGGGCCGTGGCCTTCGCGGTAGAGCAGCTGGGCCTTGAGGTGGAGGAGCAGCCGCTTTACCTGGCCTCGCGGGGCCTGCCCGGGCTCGTGGAGAAGGCCGAGCTGCTGCAGCGCTTCCACCCGCACCTGCACGGGGCAGGCTACTTCATCGCTAGGCTGAGGAAGCCCTAGCTCAAGCTCAGGCACTAAAGCCCTCCTTAGCGAGTAGGCCCTTCAGCCTCCCTATGAGCTTGAGAACGGCATCTCGATGGATCTCGAAGCTCTCGGGCCTGAGGAAGGCATGATAGTAATTGGCGTGGAGTCTCTCGGCTGAGGCGAACTCCCTGGAGAGCTCCGGTTCGCCGAGCTCGGCCACCAGTCGCTCCACGATGTCGCAGTAATCCCTGTGGCTGAAGTGCCTCCAGCCCCTTAGCTCGGCTATCGCGCTGAGGAGGGAGCAGACCGCGCCCCAGAGCTTCTCACCTGCTTGGACGAGGTCTCCTTCCCTCTCTAACGCCTCCGCCTCTGACAGGCGCTCCTGGTGGAGCTCTAAGTAGAGCCTTACCCTGGCACCCTCATCGAGCTCCTCGGCTACCAGGCGGGCTAGGAGCTCCTCTACGTCCACGCCCTCTTCTCTCGCCCTGGCTGCTATGTATTTGGCCAGCGACCCCTTAATGACAAGCTCCAAGAGGAGCTCCCCGTGTCCTATAGCACATAGCTGGGCATAAGCCTTGATCTGGCGGGTGCGCGATGTCCATGTGGCGTCAAACGCTTATCTAGGGCCAAGCGGCCCTCAGGGGCGCAGGCGGTGTAAGCTTGGAGCTATCGCGTCAGAGGGCCCGGAGGAAGGTGATGGAGAGGTTCGATTTCCTCCGCACCTGTGCTCTGGCCAGGGAGCTCTGCTACCTGGTGCGCTCCAACCTGCCCGTGCTGGACCCAGAGGACGTGCACCGCGCCTGCCTCTTCATCTCCAAGCTCTGCCGGGAGGCTGGCTGTATCGAGCCCAGTGAGCTCTGCGCTAAGGCCGCTGAGGCCGTCCTCACGGACGAGCAGAGGTTCCTTGAGCTCTGTGCTGAGAGCTGCAAGCTCTGCAGCCAGTCTGCCCGCAGGCCGAGGCGTGAGGAGCGCAGGCCGGAGCGGGAAGCTCGCGCTACCTATGTGGCCTGAGGGAAACGCTAATAGGATGGTCGTGCTCAGCCATTCACGGCGATGGTGAGGCCCGTTCCCTGGCGCTACGTGGCCTCATGGACCTGCGACCTCTGTGGCCGCTGCTGCCGTGAGTATCGCGTGGTCCTCAAGCCGGAGGAATGGGCTCGGCTGGTGGAGCTCTACGGGCCCGGAGTGGCCGAGCCTGGCTTCGGGAAGTTCTACCTCAGGCGGAGGCCGGATGGCTCCTGCATCTTCCTCACTCGCGTGGGCGATAGGTGGCTCTGCGGCCTCCAGGACAACAAGCCCAAGGCCTGCAAGCTCTGGCCCTTCAAGGTCGTGAGCTGGCCCAAATACGGGCGTCCTCGCGAGGCCTACCTCGAATACGCGGGCATACCGCTCTACGTCTACGTGGACCCCTTCTGCCCCGGCATAACCTGGGGCACGCCCACGCGGGCCTTCGTGTCCACCACGCTCCGCGAGGCCGTGGAGCTCGCCCTTGGCATAAGGGTGGAGCAGGAGCACACCACGGCCAAGCTCCCAGAGGGCCTGAGGCTCTACCTGAGGGCCAGGAGGAGGATGAGAGGGCTATAAAGGAAGGCCTGAGGGCGCTGGGCGCTTCTTAACCCTGCTCGGTCTCGCCCCTCAGCCTCTCAACGACCTCCTGGGCCACGGACTCCGAGAGCATCTTGATGGCGGCCGCCAGCACGCCCAGCATGACGAGTATGATGCCCACGGCCATGAGGATGGCGCTGACCACGGTGAGCGTGAAGGCATCGAGAGGCACCTCCACTAGGCCGTTGAGGAGCGCGTAGCCAGCGCCAGCGATAAGGGCGCCCAGGATATACCAGAGGATGCCGTAGGCCACGCCCTTAGCGGCTGCCGAGAAGGCCTCGCCCCAGGTTACGACCAATTTCCCACCAGTGAGCACGCTGAGCGCCAGGAATATAAGCCTTCGGCCAGGAGGGCTCCTTCAGCCGGTTGATCCCTCATCACCGCTCAGGCAAGGCTGAAGTCATCACCCGGGGAGGGGCTAGTAGCTCCCGCTAAAAAGCTTAGACCGCACGGCCTCTCGGGGCGCTTAAGGCCCGGGCTCAGCCACGAAACCCTTAAATCCCTCTGGATAGGGCCTCCCTCTCGGGGGCCCGTAGCTCAGCCAGGTTAGAGCGGCGGGCTCATAACCCGCTGGTCGTGGGTTCAAGTCCCACCGGGCCCACCACAAGGCCACTTGGACGCGCTCCTCCCGCGATACCACGCTGGCTTTTAAAAATCTCCCCGCGCCTCAGGCATCGGTGCTGAAGTTGGCCCGTGCGGAAGCCATCAAGGTCATCGAGTATTACGCCCAGGTGGCCAGGCAATATGACGAGGGCTATGATGTCTGGTGGAAGGTCCTCTACGATGGGCTGACCTGGGCGCACATCAGGCCCTGCCTGCCAGCGAGGGGCCTGGTCCTAGACGCGGGAGGGGGGACGGGCAAGTGGTCCATCAGGATGGCGAGGGAGAAGCCGGGCATCTCCATAGTGCTCCTCGACATATCCCGCGAGATGCTGGCCGTGGCAAGGGAGAAGCTGCTGAGGGAGCGCCTGACAGGCCGCGTCTGGCTGGTCGAGGCAGATATATGCGCCATGCCCTTCAGGCCCGAAGTCTTTGATTTCGCGCTGGCGGAGGGAGACCCCATATCCTACTGTGATGACCCGAGGAGGGCCGTGGGGGAGCTCTTCAGGGTCCTCAAGCCCGGCTCCTGCGCGCAGGCTGGCGTGGACAGCTTGTTCGCCATAGTGAGGAGGCTGATGCACGAGGGGCGTGTAGAGGAAGCCGAGCGGGTGCTGAGGGATGGGCGCTTCACGTCCAGCTGGGGCTTCAGGTGGTGGGTCTTCACCCCCAGGAGCCTGAGGGAGCTGTTTGAGGGAGCTGGCTTCGAGGTCGTCAGGATCTCTGGCAAGCCCGTCCTCTCGCCCCCGAGCGAGGAGCTGAGGAAGGCGCTGAGCGATGGGGAGAAGGCGAGGAAGGCCCTGGAGCTGGAGTTCTCAGCCTGCGATGACCCCTCCATAGCTGGCGCAGGAGGCCACCTGCACGTGGTGGCGAGGAAGCCCCCAGCACCCGCGCTGGCTGGCGCCCCTCCTACTTCTTCCCCAACATCTTCAGCAGCTTCTCATACTCGCCCTCCTGCATGTAGCGCGTGTGCTCCTTCGGGTCCGGGTAGGCGCCAGAGCGCACGTCCTCGCAGTAGCGCCTGAAGGCATCTAGCACGAGTTCCCTCAGGTTCACGTAGGTCTTCGCGAACCAGGGCCTTATCTTGCCTATCCCGAGCACATCCGGGGCCAGCAGAAGCTGACCGTGGCAGTAGGGGCCGCCTCCTATGCTGAAGACTATCAGGTCCGTTTCCTCCGCCACGAGCTTGGTTACCTCCGCTGCCGTGTTCTCTATCAGGACGGCGAAGGCGCCTGCCTCCTCTAGGGCCTTGGCGTCCTCGATTATCTTCTTCGCCTCTTCGGCCGTCCTGCCCTGGAGCCTGTAGCCGCCCAGCGTGGAGACCTTCTGGGGCGTGAGGCCCAGGTGGCCTATCACGGGTATGCCGAAGTCCACGATGGCCTTCACCCGGTCCGCTATCTCGGCACCTCCCTCCATCTTCACGGCATCGCAGCCGGCCTTGAGGAAGGCGCCCGCGTTCTTGATGGCCTCCTCCACGCTGGGCTGGTAGGACATGAAGGGCATGTCGCCCACGATGAAGGCGTATTTCACGCCCCTCACGACGGCACGGGTGTGGTGGAGCATCTCCTCCATGGTAACGGGCAAGGTGGTGTCGTAGCCTAGCACGTTCATGCCCAGCGAATCGCCTATGAGGACCATGTCCACGCCGGCCTCATCGGCCAGGAGGGCCGTTGGATAATCGTAGACCACGAGCCAGACTATCTTCTCGCCCGCCTCCTTCTTCCTCAGGAGCGTCCTTATGGTAACCTTCCTCCTCTCGGCCGACATAACGGCACCTCGCGCTGGTGCTCGCGGCCACAAGCTATATTAGTTTTTCCTGCTCCCGGAGCTGCTCTATCCTCCTGAGCCCCTCAGCCAGCTCCTCGCGGATGCCCTTCCCCAGCGATGTGTAAGCCCGCTCGGCCAAGAGCCCTATGGCCTCAAGAGCTGCCCTTATGGCTGCCCGTCCGCCTCTGGCCATGAAGATGCGCACGAGCCCTAGCACGCCCATCTGGAGCCTACGCGCCCGCGTCAAATCGCCCCTCCTCACGGCCCTGAAGAGCTGAACCCAGATGTCGGGTATCACGCTCGCTGAGCTCAGGAGGGCGCCAGAGGCCCCCGAGGCCAGGGCTGGCAGGACGGCCTCCTCGTGGCCACAGAGGATGGCCAGCCTATCGCCCAGGAGCTCTAGGAGTTCTATCATGTAGGGCAGGTAGCCGCTTCCCTCCTCAAGGGCACGCACGTCCGCTGCCTCGGCTAGAAAGCCCACCAGCTCGTGGCTGAGGAAGGCGCCCACCTGGCTCGGGTCGTGGTGGAGCACGAGCGGCAGGTCGGTGGCCCTTGAGAGCTGCCTGTAGAACTGGTAAATGGTCCTGCCGGAGCCAGCGGCTGGCACCGAGGCCATGAAGGCATCCGCTCCCACGTCCTCAGCGTGCCTGGCCAGCCTGACGGCCGCCTCAGGTCCGCACGGGCCAGAGCTGGCTATCACCTGCACGCCCGAGCCCACCTCGTCCATGACGACCTCAAGAGCCCTCATGCGCTCCCTCTCGTCCAGGCGGGCCAGCTCCTCCCTCGCGCCAGAGGGGGCCACGCCAGAGATGCCCTTCTCCACCACGTAGGACACCAGGCGCCTGAGCCCCTCCTCGTCCACCCGGCCGCGCCTGTCCAGGGGCGTGATGAGGGCTGCGAAAATGCCCTGGGGCCTGAAGCGGCCCATGCACCCACCGGATATGGAGGTGCGGCAGGAGGGGGTTTAAGCTTGAGCTCCGCCATGGCGAGCGCGGGGAGTTCTGGGTCTACGTAAGGAAGCTGGTCGATGAGAGCGGCGACAGGGAGCTCGGGAGGCTCTGGAGGTCGGCCATCTCGATGCACGTGAACCTCTACGAGGGCTGGGCCACGCTGGAGGCCGTGAGGGATGCCCTTGAGGATGTGAGGGAGCTCCTGGAGAAGCTGAGGCGCCTCGGGGAGAGGCAGGACAGATGTAGCTGAGGGCTCGTGAAAGGCGGGCACAAAAACCGTTTTGGGCCTCAGAGGGAGCGCCTGAGGACGAGCTTGTAGGCGAGGGCGCCGAGGCCGTAGATGAGGACGGCCATGCCCGCGAGCCAGGGCAGCACGGGCAGGACGGCCTCCATGCCCTTGCCGAACACCATCACGTCCCTGATGGCGTCTATGGCCATGGTCAGCGGGAAGTAGTCGGCCAGCGCCCTCAGCGGCTCGGGCAGCATCCACTTCGGCAGCCAGATGCCCGTGATGAACATGAGGGGCCAGCTTATGGCCGTGGCCAGGCCGGATGCGCCCTTGGCGGTCCTCGCGGCCATGGATATGATGAGGCCCATGCCGACCGAGGTGAGGGCGCCCAGGAGCATGAGCACCGGCACGAGGGCGTGGGCTGGGTTGGCCAGCGGGTCCCAGCTTATGCGGGCTCCCCAGGCCAGGCCGTAGAGCACGCAGACTAGGGCCGAGATGGCCAGCCAGAGGAGGCCTGAGAGCGTCTTGCCCACTAGCAGGTCCCAGGGGCCTATGGGCGCGGCCAGGAGGCGCCTAAGCGTCTTCTTGTCGCGCTCCTCCACTATCATCGTGGCCCCGATGGTCATGCCAGCTATGAGGAACTCCACGCCAGCCATGGCTATGGAGAACCAGCCCCTCAGGCCAGCCTTGCCCACCAGGGCCTCCGGCACCACCGTGTGGACCGTGGCGTTCACGGGCCAGGCCAGCCCCCTCATCCAATCGATTACCAGCGGAGGTGTATTGGGCGGCATGTAGCGCTTAGCGACCTCTATTCGGGCCTGAGCTGTCCTGTCGGAGAGCTCCTCGAAGAAGCGCGTGAGGATGGCCGTGGCCACCTGCTCCCGGTAGGCATCGCCGCCGCGCACGTAGATGTCCACGTTGGCCGTGAAGCCGTAGCTCATGTTGTAGGAGAAGCGGTCCGGGAAGACCACCACCGCGTCCAGCTTCCCGCCCTTAAGGTCCGCCAGGGCTGCCTCCGTGTCGTTCCCGTAGTCCGTGAGCTGGAAGACCTTCACCACCTCGCCATCCTCGGTCGTCACGTTCACCTGGGCCATGATCTCCGTTACGTTGTGGGCCGTGAAGGTGAGGTTGCCCCAGTCGGCCGTGCTGTCCAGGCAGACCACGCCCACCTTCAGCGTTACCGGCGGCATGGGGTTGGCCCACATGAGGAAGGACATGGTGAGCATGAATATCGGGAAGGCGATGAGCCAGAAGAGGGCCATCTTGTCCTTCAGCGTGCTCTTCACATCCCGCTCCGCTATGGCCAACACGGCCCGGAAGCCCATCATCTCAGCCTCCTGCCCGTGAGCTTGAGGAAGACATCCTCAAGCGTGGGCTCCGTGATGTTTATGGCCACTATCTTGGCGCCAGCCTTCAGGGCCGCCTCCACAGCCCTCGGCAGCACGGCATCTGGGTCGCGGGCGTAGATGCGCACCTTGTTCTCATCCTCAAGCACGCGCCCGTTCTCGGAGTAGGGCGCTAGGGCCTCCTTCAGGCCTGGCTTGAGCTCGGCTACCTCTATCTCTATTACGGAGAGCTCGCCAACCGAGCGCTTGAGCTCCTCCGGCGTGCCGAGGGCCACCAAACGGCCGAGGTCCATGATGGCCACGCGGTCGGACAGGCGGTCGGCCTCCTCCATGTAGTGCGTGGCCAAGAGGATGGTGCGCCCCTCGGCCCTCAGGCCCTCTATGTAGCGCCACACCTCCCGCCTGGCCCGTGGGTCTAGGCCCGTGGTGGGCTCGTCGAGCAGCAGCACGCGCGGGTCGTTCACGAGCGCTATGGCCAGGTTCAGGCGCCTCTTCATGCCGCCCGAGAACTCGCGCACGGGCCGCTTGGCCACGTCCCATAGGCCCACGAACTCCAGGAGCTCCCTGGCCTTCCGCTTGGCCTCAGAGCGCGGCAGGTCGTAGAGACCAGCGTAGAACATCACGTTGTCCAGGGCCGAGAGCTCCTCGTAGGCCACGGTCTCCTGGGGGCAGAAGCCTATGAGCTCCCTCACGGCCCGCGACTCGGCTACCACATCGTGCCCCAGCACCTCGGCCCGGCCGCTCGTGGGCAGCAGGATGCCAGCCAGGATGTTCATCAGCGTGGTCTTGCCCGCGCCGTTCGGGCCCAGCAGGCCCAGCACCTCGCCCTCGTAGGCCTCGAAGCTCACGCCCCTGAGGGCGGGCGTGCCATCATACTCCTTCACCAGGTCCTCCACTCGCACGGCCACGCCAGCACGTCCTCCCATCCCGCTCGCCTCCTGGAGCGGCTGAGGGAACTCGCTATATAAACCAACGTGCTGCTCTGTGCCTTAGAGTGCTCTGCAGCACAGAGGAGGGAGGAACAGGCACCTCCCCGGGAGAGGAGGGAGAAGAGGCCACTCACTAGCTCGGGAGAGGGAGGGGAAGCTTATAACGCGGTAGGGCGCGTAAGTGCAGCCATGACAGCTCCACGCGAAGGTGCGCTAGCAGATGCCCTCAAGGCCTTCGGCCTCTTCCTGCTCGTCATGGCCATCGGGGGCGGGAGCTCCTGGCTCGTGAGGAGGTGCCTGCCCTTCCCTCCCTGGGCTCCGGGCCTCGCTGCCCAGCTAGCCTTCCTCTCCGCCTCCTTGCTCATCATGCGCTTCCTCAGGCACAGCTGGCGCGATTTCGGCTTCAGGCTGGCCTGTCAAGGCCTGGCGAGGGCTTCCCTCCTCTCCCTGGCCGTTGCCTCCGTCTTCGCTGGCATCACCGCCTTCCTGCTGGGAGGGAGCTCCGGGGGAGAAGGGCCTCCCGGGCTGGCTGAGGACCCGCTGGCCCTCGCCCTCCTCTCCCTCTTGGTGGCGCCCATCTGCGAGGAGATCTTCTTCAGAGGGCTCCTCCAGGGCTATCTGGCCCTGAGGGGGCACGGGAGGCTCTCGATATACGTGCCAGCCGTCCTCTTCACCGCTGTCCACGCGCTCCCCTTCAGCACCTCAGGCCCCGCGGTGCTCACGGCCATCTTGGCAGGCGCCTTCCTGCTGGGCCTGATAGCTGGCCACCTGAGGGCGGCCAGCGGCTCGCTGCTCCACCCAATTCTGGCCCACTTCTGGTTCAACTTGCTCGGCTACGCCATGAGGCTGCTCGCGGGCTAGCTCCATGCACCTCTAAGGATATATGGGCGTGCGGGCACAACTGCTCAGGGAGGCGCTCAAGCTTGGCATCGGGTGAGCAGCGCCCCTCCAGGCGCAGGATGGGCTACTTCCGCAAGACAAAGCTGCTCGCCACCTACCTGAGGGTGGATGAGCATGGGCGTGAGGGTGAGGGTGGAGGTAAAGGTCGGGAATAAGGCCGTGGTGGTGCCAGCGCTCTGTGCCGCAGAGCAGCACCACCATTAATATCGCGCGCTGACCACGGCTGCACCGGCTGGAGGCGAGCTGAGCTTGAGCGAGGAGGTTGAGGAGCTCCTACAGGCCCTCGACCGGGTGGAGCGCTACATCCGCTACCTGGACATGCGTGCCTCAGGCGATACCTACGTGGCCTGGGGCCTCGCCGTGGCCGCTGGCTCCCTCCTCACGTTCCTATTCAGCCTCCTAGCGCCCCTCCTTGGCGCCCTGACGGGGCCAGCGATAGGCATGTCGTGGTTCATCCTCATGGCCCTGGCCATCTTCGTGAGCGGGGGGAGGGCGAGGCGCCTGTGGGCCCTCATGCTGGTCGGGAAGAGCCCGGAGGAGAGGGCGAGGCTGAGGCGCTCGTGGCGCGTCCGCTGGACGCTGGCGGCCATCGCCTGGGCGGGCGTCCTCGGCGCTTGGGGCTACCTGGGCTTCTGCCTCCTCGGAGGCTTCTACAGCCCGGGCCCCCTGTGGTCCCTCTACCTCGCCTGCGTGGGCCTGGGGAACGCGCTCACATACCTGATAGGGGGCAGGGAGAGGGAGATGCTCGTGGTGGCCGCCTCCCTCCTCGCCTGCTCGCCCCTCCCCCTCCTGCTCGCCATCCTCGGCCTGGCCTGGGCCTCCTTCATCGTGGCCGTGGTGGCCGTGGTGGCCTCTTATCTGTGGGCTGGCCTCAGCTTCTACGGGAAGGCGGAGGCCATCCTGGCGGGCGAGGCGGAGGGCTAGGCGCGTTGGGCCAGGAGGAACTCACGGGCGTGCTGAGGAAGCTGGCCCGTTCTGACCCGATCCTAGCCAGCCCCACGCGCTTGGCCATCATGCTCCTCCTGGCAATCAGGCGCAAGATGTATTTCTCGGAGCTCCAGAAGGCCCTCGGCCTCACGCCGGGCAACCTCGGCAGCCACCTTAGGAAGCTGGAGGAGGCAGGCTACGTGCGCACGAGGAAGGTGCTCACGCGCATAAGGCCTCTGACGCTCGTGGTGCTGCTTGAGGAAGGCGAGGTCGCGCTCTACAGGCACCTCGGCCTGCTGAGGGAGGCCCTGAGGGGGCTGAGGTCGGAGCGGGGCGCCTGAGGGTGCCTGCTCATAGGCAGCCCCTCCCTCCTCTGCCTGGGAGGTGCCTGGAGGTGGGCGCGGCTCGCGTGGCCCGCAGGCCCGTGATAACCTTCACCACCGACTTCGGCCTCAGGGACCCATACGTGGCCAGCATGAAGGGCGTGGCCCTCTCCATCTGCCCTGACGCGGCCCTCGTGGACATATCGCACGAGGTGCCGAAGTTCGACGTGCGGGCTGGCGCCCTCATCATGGCCCAGGCGGCCGTTTGGTTCCCGCCTGGCACGGTGCACGTGGGCGTGGTGGACCCGGGCGTGGGCACGGCCAGGAGGGCCGTCGTGGCCGTCTCGCGCCGCTACGCCTTCGTGGGGCCTGACAACGGCCTCCTCATGCTCGCGGCCCAGAGGGACGGCCTGAGGGCCGTCTACGCCATAGAGGACGAGGAGCTCGTGCTGCCGCGCGTGTCCAGGACCTTCCACGGCCGCGACATCTTCACGCCCGTGGCAGCCCACATAGCCCGCGGCCTAGAGCCAGAGCGCGTGGGGCCCGAGATCCGCGATTACGTGCTGCCCGACTTCGCCAGGCCGAGGCTTGAGGGCAATCGCGCGGTGGGGGAGGTCATGTATATCGATGGCTTCGGCAACATCATAACCAACCTGCCCGAGGAGCTCCTAGCCCGGCTGGGCCTGAGGGATGGCTGCGAGCTGTCCGTGCGCCTCGGCCAGCGGGAGCTGAGGCTGAGGCTCTGCTCCGCCTACGGGCAGGTGGGGCCCGGGGAGCTCCTGGCCATCATAGACAGCTGGGGCATGCTTGAGGTGGCCGTGAACCTGGGCAGCGCGGCCGAGAGGCTGGGCGTGAGGCCGGGCGAGCGCGTGGAGGTGGCGCCCGAGGGCAGCTTATAAGGAGCGGGAGCACGCTCCAGCTGGCCTTGCCGGTGGCCATTACCTTCGACGTGGGCGGCACGCTGGCGGAGGGGGACCTGGACAAGCGCGAGTTCGTGTCCCGCGTCCTGGAATACCTATCTGGCCTTGGCTTCAGCGTGAGCAAGAGGGCTTACAAGAAGGCCCTCGACGAGGCCATGAGGAAGCTTAGGTCCCTGAGGGCAAGAGGGCGCGAGATGGCCTTCGAGGACTTCTACTCGCTCGTCATGTCCGGTCTCGGCATAACGCCAGACGGGGAGCTCCTGGCCCAGCTCAGGCGCCTATACTTCTCCTGCTTCCGCGCTCAGGTGGTGCCGGAGGCCAGGCCCGTCTTAGAGATCCTTAAGGGCCGCTACCGCCTGGCCGTGATCTCGAACTCCATGAGCTGCGTGCCCAGGCGGATACTTGAGCTTTCAGGCCTGGATGGCTACTTCGAGGCCGTCCTCATCTCAGGTGAGGTCGGCTGGCGCAAGCCCCACGAGCGCATCTTCAGGCTCGCCCTAGCCCAGCTCGGCCTCCAAGACAGGCCTGGCCAGGTGATCCACGTGGGCAACTCGCCCTTCGAGGACGTGGCTGGCGCGAAGGCGGTGGGGATGAAGGCCATCCTCCTGCTAAGGCCCGGGG
>CAZPDR010000011.1:0-12877 GCA_964585495.1 uncultured Candidatus Bathyarchaeia archaeon | reverse complement strand
AGAGGGCCCCGAACTCCTCATACCACTCGTAGTAGAGCTTCACCATGTTGGGCTTCACGCTGGGCCTCCTACGCCTTATGGCCGCTATGAAGTCCGCCCTCTCCACAGGCCTGGGCTTCGTGCCGGGCTTGAGGGCCCTCCCGCTCTCGAAGAGCTCCCTCAGCGTGGCGTAGTAGGCGTCGAGGCAGATGTCCTTGATGTCGTTGCCCGTGTAGCCCTTCGTCATGTGGGCCAGCTCCTCGAAGCGCACGTCATCTGCCACCCTTATGCCGCGCGTGTAGAGCTTGAACAAACCCACGCGGGCCTCGAAGTCGGGCGGTGGCACGAGGACGCGCTTCTGGAAGCGCCTTATGAAGGGCCAGTCGAGGGCCCAGGGCTTGTTGGTGGCCCCTATCACGTAGACGTGGACGCGCCTGGTCTTGTCCAAGATGCCATCCATCTCGCGCAGGAACTGGTTGCGCACCCTCACCTCGCCCCCGACCTCGTTGTTGAAGGTGCCGAAGAGCGAGTCCACCTCGTCTATGAAGATTATCGCCGGCCTCCCGGAGCTGGCCACCCGCCTGGCCCTGGAGAAGAGACTGGCCACGTTCTTCTCGGCCTCGCCCAGCCACTTGTTCATGATGTCCGCGCCCGAGACCTCTATGAACTCCGCGTCCAGCTCGTTGGCTACCGCGCAGGCCAGGAGGGTCTTGCCGCAGCCTGGTGGCCCGAAGAGGAGGATGCCCCTAGGCCAGCCGTGGGGGAAGAGGTCGGGCCTCAAGGTCGGGTAGACGATGGCCTCCTTGATGGCCCTCTTCGCCTCCTCAAGGTCCACTATGTCGGCCCAGGTGATGCCAGGCCTCTTGCCCTCCCGAGGGGGCTGTTGAGGGCCCTCAGCTGGGCGCCCAAGCGGCCTCAGGGGGGGCTGGGTCTTCAGGGCCGGCTTCTCCTTACGCTCCTCGGCCCGGCTCTTCACCGGGGACAGGTCAGGCGGTTCCCTGAGCTTCTCAAGCTCCTCCACCCTGCGCTTGTAGGCCCTCAGCCTGGAGATGTAGACGCCGTTCAAGCTGGAGCTCGGGTGCATCTCCACGAGCCTCTGGAGGGCGCGGATGGCCTTGAGATACATGTAGATAGCCTCGTCCACCCTGCCGAGCCTGTCCAGCTCCACCGCCCTGGTCGCGTAGGAGGAGGCTATGCGCTCCAGCTGCTGCTCAACGGACAGGCTCACCACCCCCTCAGCCTGCGCTCCGCGTCCCTGAGCCGCCTCATGGCGTCGTAGAGCTCCTTGTCCATGAGGGCCATCTCCTCTAGATCTTCAGGGAGCTCCGGCACGCCACCGTTCCCCTGCCCGGCCTTGGCGAGGGCCTCCTCCACGACATCCGCTGAGCTAGGATTGTCCGAGAGAGGACCAGAGGAGAGGGAGACCGCCTCCGGCTGCGCCTCCTCGACCTTAGCCCGGGCTGGTGGCACGGGCAGCCCCTTGGCGGCCTGCTTCTTCAGGAGTTCCTCTGCCTCCTTCAAGATGTCCTCTGGCACCACCGGCAGGTCGCTGATGCCCCTCGCCACGATGTCCACGTTGAAGCCCAAGCCCTCAAAGTCCGGGTTCCTCAGGGCATCCATGCCGTTCCTCAGCTCCTCCAGGTATTTCTTGACCCAGGGCATGGCCTCCTCCACGCGCTTGGCCAACTCCTGCACGGCCGGGATGGAGGGGCCGACCTGCTCCCAGACCACTATGAGCTCTTTGTAGCTTATCAAGCGCACCTTTAGCTCGACCACGCACGCCTCTATCCTGCTCGTGAGCATGAGGGCTACCCTGACGCCCGACACCGCCCCAGCGTAGAAGATGGCGCTCTGCTTATCCTTCTGCATCAGCGAGTAACAGCACTTCTGCATGTAGTGGTGCTCCTTGGCCTTCAAGTTGCTGACAACCCTCCTAAGCTTGAACTCTATGGTCTTCAAGGCCTCTATGAGCTGGTCCACGGTCTCCACAAGCGAGCTATGGCCCTTCGGCCTCAGCTCCCACCACCTCCTCGGCCCTTGAGCCGCTCAGGGCACCTCTCAGCTCAAGCTCCACGCCGCCCATGCCCATAAGCCCATTCACGATGTCGGGATCACGCAGAAACGGGCTCTGGCTCCCCAGCCTCAACGCTGGGCACCTCCTCAGCGGCCTCCTGTTCCACGGCGGCCTCCTGCTCGCTCTGCCTGCTCGGGCTGCTGAGCTCTTGGACCAGGTTGATGAGCTCGCTCCTGAGCTTAAGCAGGTCCCTCCTCTCGTCCATGAACTTCCTCAGGTCCACCATCATGATCTTCATGGAGAGCTCGTAGGCCTTGTCCGGCACGTTCCCCAGCTCGCGCTCGACCTCAAGGCAGGCCATGCCGTGCTGGAGATACCTGACCTGCTCGGTGCACCGGCGGTAGGCGCGCTCCACCTGCTTGAGGAGGAAGTCGGCCTGGGCCAGGAGCTCGCTGCGCTCCCGGCTGAAATTGGCCTCCTCGGCCTGTGCCTCATCTCCACCGTTGAGGCTGGAGAGCAGAGCCTCCCTGTGCTTCAGCAGCACCGCCCTGCGCTTGAGGGCCTTGAGGCGCTTCTTGAAGCCCGAGGGCACCACCACCTCGTTGTCCGTGAGGATGAGCTCTGAGAGCCTGTAGCGCCTCACGTGCCCATCGCCCGTCCTCACCAGGAGGGAGTTCATGTCGCCCCGGTCGTCGGCCAACACGGAGATGACCATGCCTATCTGGCGGCCCCACTCATCCCGCACCATCCTGCCTATGAGCTTGACCGGGCTCTCGACCACCGCCATCACCTCCTCAGCTTCTGACGGATGAGGCGCTCGCGCTCCTCAAGGCCAGCGAGGTCTGGCAGCTTCATGTCGCTCTCCTGCTCCACGGTCCACAGAGCGGCCTCGTAGATGTCCGCGGCCTCCTTGCTCTCCAGCTCCGTGGGCATAGCGTTGACGGCCACATCCTCCATCATCCCGGTGAGGGAGGAGAGCACGTCCTGGATGGCGTATAGCCTGTTCTGCAGCTGGGGCGTGAAGCCGGATATCAGCGGGGCCACGAACTTGAGCAGCTTGATGATAGGGCCTACCTCGCTCATGATGTCGCCTATGTCGAGGATGAGCCTGAGCCTGTAGGCTATCTGCTCGAAGCAGAGCTTCATGTAGAAGACCACTGCCCTGTGCTGGCGCACCGTGTGGATCACGTTCGATATGGCCTTGGCCCTCTCCTGGCTTCCCTCCCTCACGGCCTTGAGGAGCTCCGCCTGCAGGTTCTTGGCGAGGGTCTCATACTTGTTGACGGTTATGTTCAGGCGCCTCACGTCGCGCTCCAGGGTCTGTATTAGGTTCATCATCTTCTGCCTGAGGTTCACGTCGTTCCTCAGCAGCATCTTCAGCTTCTCCTTCCAGGTCGGCTTGGGCAGCTTGGCGTCCTTGGGGCCCCACATCCCCTCGAACGAGTCGGGCATCTCGCCATTCCTCCTAGGGTGAGGGGGATGTCCCTCGCGCCCCAGAAATAGCGTCCCTCGTAGCGAGCGATATACGTGGATGGCAAACGGGTAGCGCCTTACATTCGCGCGCCCTCCTGCCCCTTAAAGTCCTCCAAATCCACTAGAGGGGAGCTGACGGTGTTGTCTTTCAATAGGCGTGGTGAACACGTTAATCACGGGGGCCTGCCCCCCTTAACTCGGCTATGAAGCGCTTCCTGGTCCTGCTGGCCGTGGCCGCCCTGGGCTTCCTGATAGCCTCCGCGGCCTACGCGCTCGTGGAGCCCTACCTGCCCATGCTGCCCTACCTGGCGCTGGTGGCCTTGGACATCATCACGAGCGGCTGGTTCATCGCGGGCGTGATAGGCGCTATTCTGGCCCTATACCTTCTGGTGCGCTGGGCGCGGTCGGGCGAGTGGTGATCTGGCCAGCCAGCTCCTTCAGCTTCACGGCCACGGCCCTGAAGAGCTCACAGGTGGAGACGTCTATCACGGGCACCATGAGGCGCTCGCGCGTCTCCACCACGCGCTGATACTCGGGCATGACCGCGAAGCACACCATGGCCCAGTAGAGGCGCCCCTCCTTGACCAACTCGGCCACGGTCAGCTTGGTGGAGAGGGGCAGCGGGTAGTAGAGGAACGCCACGCCCTCGGCCCAGTAGATGCCCGTCGGGCGCCCTCCGGCCGCTATGTTCGCGAAGCGGGCTAGCTCCTCCACGGAGCCGAAGAACAGCACCTCCTTGATCACCAACTCCTTAACCGGGTCCAGCCTCACGGATGGGCTGGGCAAGCCCGCCACCCACGGCCACGGGCATCTGGAGCTTAAAATACTGACAGGTGCGCCCCGGGCGGGAGAGGATGCCGGGCGGGAGGAGAAGGCAGGCCGCCCGGAGGGGAGGGAGGGCGCGTGCTCCGGCAGCCTACCGGTAGCTCGTCTGGAAGCGAGCCCTAGCGCCCCGGCCACCGTATTTCTTCGGCTCCTTGCGCCTGGGGTCGCCCGCCAGCATGGTGCGGTCATACTCTATGAAGAGCTCCCTGATGCGCTCATCGCCCGTCCAGAGGTAGAGGCCCCTGGCGATAGCGATGCGAACGGCCTCGGCCTGTCCCATGAAGCCTCCCCCTCGCACGGTTACGTCTATGTCGAGCTGGCCCCAGACCTCCCTGCCCACGAGGAGGAGGGGCTCCATCATCTTCCAGCGGGCCGACTCGGGCATCCATATCTCAAGCGGTATGCCGTTTATGCGGACGCGTCCTCTTCCTGGCCTGAACACGGCTCTCGCGATGGCCGTCTTGCGCTTCCCGCTCGTGAGTATGATGCGCCTCCGGGCCGGCATGCCATCAGGCCTCCTCAGGCGGCCGCCAGCCTATTTCCCTCGCCAGCTCGCCCACCGTGATGTAGGGGCACTTAAGCTTCTCGGCCCTCGCCTCCGGTATGGTCTGGGCCTCCACGCCCCTGAGCTCCTCCGGCACGCCTATGAAGACCTTGAGGCGCCTCAGGGCCCTCTTGCCCTTGTCCTTGTAGCGCGGCAGCATGCCCCTTATCGTGCGCCACACGATGCGGTCCGGCCTCCTGGGCCAGTAGGGGCCTTTCCGGTAGTGGCCTATCTGCAGGCGCTCCTTGTAGCGCCTCACCACCATCTTCCTCTTGCCGGAGATGACGGCCTTCTCCGCGTTTATGATGGCTATGTGCTCGCCCATGAGGAGGCGCTTGGCCACCACGCTGGCCATCCGGCCCAGTATGAGGTCCGTGGCATCTATGATCGTCCAGGCCTCAGGCCCACCGGGCAGGAGCTCCGACATGGCCCATCACTCCATGAGCTTCACTCCCGAGCCCCTTGGGTTCTGCTCCACTAGCTCTCTTATGCTCATGCACCTCCCTCCCGCGGCCTCTATCTTCCTGCGGGCGCTGGCGGAGAAGGCGAAGGCAGCCACGCTCACAGGGTGGTCTATGTGGCCAGCCCCCAGCACCTTGCCGGGCACGAGGACCACATCGCCAGGCCGCGTGTAGCGGTTGATCTTGCTCACGTTCACCTCGGCACGGCGGCTCCTCGGCCTGGCGAGGCGCTCGGCCACATCGCGCCATATCTTAGCCCCTATCTCGCCATACTTGCGCCTGAGGAACCTTATGAGCTCCCTCAGCTCCGGGTTCTGGATCTCACGCCTCATGGGCCAGCACCTCCTTCAGCCTCTCCTCGAACTCGTCCAGCTTGCGCTCAAGCACGCGGGCCGCCTGCTTGAGGATGACCTCCGGCGGCAGGACGCCCGTGCTCTCCACATACATGATGTGCGTGTCCTCGTCCCATCCCACGTCTATGGCGGGCGGGTCGAGCGGGCAGACATCAGCGCAATCGCGGCAGAGCGTGCAGGCGAGGATGTTGCGGACCTTCAAGGCCGAGTCCGTCCGGTCCAGCACGCACCTCGGGCATATCTCTATGCACTTGCCGCAGAGCGTGCACCTGGCCACATCAATCCTTATGATGGGCAGGTATTTGTGCACGGCCACCGAGACGGGCTGCCAACGGGCGTGCTGGCTCCCCGTGCCCAGCCTAGCTGTCGCGATCAGGTGGACGCGCTGGCCGGGCGCCAGCTTCACGATGGGCATGTTGTCGTAGAGCGGCACCACGTCCGGGCTATCGGACCTCAGGTCGCCAGAGTAGACCGTTATGGTCTCCTTCTCCGCCTCGGCCAAGAGCTCCAGCCTCACGACCTTGTCGGGCTCCTCCTCCAGGATGCGCGGGTCCATCCTCAGCGGTATCAGGCCTATCCGGTGCGCCAGGAACTCGTCGTTCAAAACGGAGCTGTTCTCCACTATGCCCACCTCCTCGATGGCCATGCACGGCACCTCAGCTATCATTATGCGCCTGAGGGCGTTCACGAAGGCCGTGTGAGCGCCCCTCACCAGCACGCGGAGCGTCTCGCCCCGGAGTTCCAGCACCTCGACCTCCATGGCCTTTCGGCACAGCGCCCGCCCGGGTCTTAAAAAGGCTTAACCCCCTTTCTGGAGCAGCAGCCACGGTTGAGGCTACCTGCCACGGGCTTTAGGGTGAGAGACCTTGAGAAGCGATGAATTAGAGCGCGTGGTGAGAAGGTGGGGAGAGCTCTCCGAGTGGCGTGCCCTAAGCAAGGAAGTGCTGACTATAGCTCCTCGTGAGGGGGGCATTTACATCATCAGGATGGCTCAGGGGCGCGTGTTCGGACGCCTAAGGGGCTCATCCGACATACTTTACATAGGCTCGGCCAAGCGCCTAAGGCGGAGGCTCAGAGGCTACTTCTACCCCGGTCCTACTCAGTGGACGAACAAGCGAGTTCACGCGATGATGAGCAAGCATCCCATGGAGATAGCGTGGTGCATTACAGAGGATTACGCGGAAGCGGAGCGGGAGCTCCTCCGCCTTTACCTCGACCAACACGATGAACTACCGCCCTTTAACCGCGCTACTAAGCGCTTGCCCTAAGCGGTCATCTGAGGCCAGCGAACTTGAGGAGCGTGAGGGCCACGTGCTTCATGCCGGCCAGGAAGTCGGGCTTCCTTATGTTCTCCTTGGGCGCGTGCGTCCTTGAGCCGTGGTAGCCCACGCCAGCGCCCGTCATGGGCACGCCGAGGAGGCCCGTGAAGAGATACATGGGCCCGGAGCCAGCCGAGAGGGGCAGTAGCGCGGGAGGCACGCCATAGACGCGCTCGGCAGCGCGGGCCGAGGCCACCACCACGGGCTCATCAGGCCTCGTGAAGCCGGCTGGGTAGCTTGAGAGCACGCGGACCTCCACATCGCCAAAGCCCTCCTCGGCCAGGTAGGACCTGAGGGCCTTCAGCACGTCCCCCGGCTCCTGCCCTGGCACGAGCCTTATGTCCACCTTCATGCCAGCCTCGGCCGGTATGACGGTCTTGCCGCCCTCGCCCGTGTAGCCGCCGTAGATGCCCGAGATGTTCAGGGCCGGCGCCAGGTAGAGCTGCTTGAGGGCCTCGGGGCCCGTTAGGCCGCCCACGAACTCCTCCAGGCCCAGGTCGCGCTTCATGGCCTCCTCGTCAAAGGGCACCTGGGCCAGGAGGGCCTCGGCATCGTAGCCCAGGTCGGCTACCATGTCCCGGAGGCCCGGCACGAGGATGCGGCCTCGCTCGTCCTTCAGGAGGCACGCCAGCCTCACGAGGCGCCAGATGGGGTTCGGCACGAGGGGCGAGTAGCCGCTGTGCACGTCGCGGGAGGGGCCCCTGACCTTGAGCTCCAGGTATAGCATGCCCTTGAAGCCCAGGGGTATCCTGAGCTCACCCCTCCGGCCGAGGTAAGCGGTCTCCCAGATGCCACCCGAGGCCCTGAGGAAGGAGGCGTGCTCGCGCACGATGCCTGGCAGGGAGGGCGAGCCAATCTCCTCCTCGCCCTCCACTATGAACTTCACCGTGAGGGGGAGCTCCCCGAGCGCGTGGAGGAGGGCGTCTATGGCCGCGAGCCTGGCAGCTATGTTGCCCTTGTTGTCCGCCACCCCACGGCCGATGAGGAGCTCGCCTTCCTCCGAGAGCTCGAAGGGATCCCTGCCCTCCCAGCCCTCAAGGGGCTCGGGCGGCTGCACGTCGTAGTGGTTGTAGATGAGGATGTCCTTCTCGCCGGCCTCACGCTCGGCCAGGACGGCCGGGTGGCCGCCAGCGCGCACGATCCGGGTCCTGAAGCCCCTCTCCGCCAGGAGTTCCTCCACCAGGCGAGCACATTCCTCAACGCCCTCGCCGCGGGCTGAGACGCTGGGCACGGCCACGAGGTCCTTCAGGAGGCGGATGTAGCGGCCTAGGTTCTGCTCAAGGAACCTGAAGGCCTCCTCCCGGGCTCGTTCTAGCTCCAATTCCCTACCTCCGGCTGGGGGCCCGGAGAGCACTATTTAAGCGATGGGAGAAGGGGCGAGCAACGGGCGAGAAGGCAGGGATTGCCTTCCTAGACCCTCCGGCCCCTACGGCCTCCCTTGCGCCTCGTGCCATCGTGCGGTATGGGCGTTACGTCCTCGATGCGGCCTATCTTGAAGCCAGCCCTGGCCAGAGCCCTTATGGCCGCCTGAGCGCCCGGACCTGGCGTCTTGGGGCCTGGACCGCCTGGCGCCCTGACCTTGATGTGTATGGCCGTTATGCCGCGCTTCTTGGCTATCTCGGCCGCGTAGGCAGCAGCCTTCATGGCCGCGTAGGGGGAGGGCTTCAGCCTGTCCGCCTTCACGAACATGCCGCCCGAGGCACGGGCTATGGTCTCCGCGCCCGTGAGGTCCGTGATGGTGATGATGGTGTTGTTGAAGGAGCTGTAGATGTGCGCGATGCCCCACCGCTCCTTCCTGGGCCGCTCACCCGAGCTCACGCGCTACCACCTCCCTCGCCCTCGGGCTCGGCCTCCAGGCCCGGTGGCCTCTTCCCCTGTGCGAAGGGGCTGGTGGGGGCGTAGCTTATCAGCTCTTCCTCCTCCCGCCTCACCAGATAGCCAGGCGAATAGACCTTGCGCCCCCCGATGGCTATGTGGCCGTGGACGATGAGCTGCCTAGCCTGGTAAGGCGATTTCGCCAGCCCCTTCCGCCAGACGAGCGTCTGGAGGCGGCGCTCAAGCAGGTGCTCCACGGTCAAGTCGAGCACGTGGTCCAGCTCAGCGTCCTTGTCCAAGAGGCCGAGCCTGTAGAGCTTGTTCAAGAGCTCCTCCTCCCGGGCCTTGCGCACCTCCGGCGGCTGGCTGAGGAGGGAGCGCGCGATGCGCCTGAAGTTGGAGACCATGGTCTTGGCCCGCCAGAGCTCCCGCTTGTTCCTGAGGCCATACTCGCCCATGAGCTTCAGCTCGGCCATGAGCACGTCAGCACGCCAGGGGTGCCGGGGCGTCTTGTATTTCTTCCTCGGCCTCTTCGGATCGCCCATGCCATCAGCCCCCTACTTCCTGCGCCTGATGACGCCCACCGTCATGCCCTTCCGGCCCGTGGTGCGCGTCTTCTGCCCACGGACCTTCAGGCCTAGCGCGTGCCTGATGCCCTTCCAGCACTTGATCTTCTTCATGAGCTCGATATCCATCTTCACGCGGAGCTCCAGGTCGGCACCTATGAGGTGAAGATCCTTGCCCGTCTCCGGGTCCCTCTGCCGGTTCACCAGCCAGGGCTTCACGCCGTGGGCCACCGGGTCCTTCAGCACCTCCTCGATCTTCTCTATCTCCTCGTCCGTGAGGAAGCCAGCACGCATGTCCGGGTCCAGGTTCAGGAGGCGCGTGATCACCCAGGCTAGCCGGATCCCCACGCCCTTGATTCGGGTGAGGGCGTAGGGCACCTTGAGCGTGCCATCTACGTCCGTGCCCGCCACCCTTATGATGTGCCTGAACTCCCTCTCCAAGGCCGCTCCTCACCCAGCTGTCCGTGCTGAAAATGAGCGGATTATTTAAGTGCTGCGGGCCGGAAAGGTTAGCGCTGACAGGCGGGCAAGAGTTCTGTTTCTATCCAGCGTAGAACCCGTCTGAAGTTCTCTACCGGGGGGAGTTCTAGGCGCGTGATGTGGTCCTCGACAACGTTACCTTCCGAGCCATAATGAATGTGTCTTGGGAAACTGCTTAGATGCCTGTGGTGAGGGGCGGTGTCGATGCGGTACATCCTGCCGCAAAGTTCGGCATGAAACGAATACCTATCCTCTCTTGGGTAACGGACCACGAGACGGCCACAGGCAATTAAGTGGATTTCAAGTCTACGGGAATCTATTATTCTTGCCGCATCGAGCATATTCCCAAACTCCTTGGTGGCCACTTCACGAAGTTGCCTTAGTATCCTTAACGCCATGCTCATCTAAGCACGCCCCGCGGGAACCCGCTTAGTGGCCCCCAAGATATCGGCAAGGTTGACCAAGCATGACTGAGCCTCTGGAGGAGCCTTCCGCAACTTCTTGCTTAACCTAGCTTTAGCTTCCCTCAGTGTGTCTAAGAGGGCTAGAGCCTCCAAGTAATCCTCATAGGCTGGGTGCTCCTTAATTTCCCTCTTCTCTATCTTCTCCTCCAGCTCAGCTACTGAGCCGACCCCATGCTTCTCGAATATATCCAGCAGACCGTTGGCTGCTTTTAAGAGCTGGCTTAAGCTGCGCCCCACCGATATTAGGACGCGGGGCAGATAGGAAACCTCGTCTAAGAGCACACGCAGCTTATTCATGTCTCTTACGCTCCCGGAGGAGCCGAGGACCGTTATGAATTCCATGAACCTCTTAAGCGTGCCGCCCGCTTCCGCAACATGCCCAGGCCCCTTCACCACCTCTCCTCACCTAATCTATCCGTGGGGGGTGCTAGATATAGCTTGTTCTCTCTTGTGGCTCCTTAAGTTCCTGGGAAGAGAAGGCTCTTGAAGGGCAGGTAGCCGGCCTTCTCCAATATCTGCCTCACGGATCTGTAGGCGGGCGAGTCGCTCGGGAGCTCCAGCAGGGAGCGCCCCTCAAGCGCGAAGCGCCTCACCTGCTCGTCGAAGGCTATCTTGCCCAGGTAGCGGAAGCCCAGCTCGCGCTCCGCCCTAGGGCCTAGCTCGTCTGGGAACTCGTAGCTGCCCACGAGGTAGATGTGGTCGAACTCTATGCCCACCTCCTCTATCACGCGGTGCGCCCGCCTCACGTGGTCGAAGGCCTTCTTGGAGGGGTCCAGGAGCTCGAAGATGTCGTGGAAGCGGGAACTCACGCGCCTGTTGAGCTGCTCTAGGCCAGCGGGCGAGTCTATGAGCACGTAGCGGTAGTTCTTCACGATGCGCTCTAAAGCGCCCTTAAGGGCCGCGTCAGGTGTGCAGTAGCAGCCCTCCGTATATTTCGTGCCGAGGGCTATGAAGTCGAAGTGGTCTCCCTCCCAGAGGGCCTCCTCCCAGATGGCCATCTCCATGCGCTCAGATGGCGGCAGGCCGAGAAGGGTGCCCCCGCTCTCGAAGAAGGTCTCCACGACCAGGTCCGTTATGGTCTTCTTGCCCTCCGAGGCCAGGTCCACGCCAACCATATCGCCTAGGCTCTGGTCCGGGTCCGCGTCCACGAGCAGTAGGGGCGTCTCGCCCACCTCTATGAGGTATTTGGCCGTGAGGGCTATGAAGGTGGTCTTCCCCACGCCACCACGGCCCATGGAGGCAAGTATCTTCAAGCCGCCCGCGCCTCCTCCCTCGCGGGGATGGGGGGCCTTAAGCATTAGCTCCGCTGGCGCCTCCCCCGCCTGCGCTTATGGACGAAGCAGGAGAGCACATATCGCCTCGACATCTTCTTGTAGATCACGGTGCCCTCCTCCCTGAGCTGCCTCAAGACGTAGCCTAGGCCAGGTATCTTGGCCTCGGAGGCAAGGCGCTCCTTGCTGATGCCCCTGGGGTGCTGCGCGAGCGTGAGGATGACGATGCTCATGGGCTCGGGGAGCTCCTCAAGAACGCCAGGGAAGGCGAAGGTTGCCGGGCCGCTTTCCCTGATGATCTTGGCCAGGCCGCGGGCGTAGAGGGAGCCGAGCAAGCTCCTCGCCCTCCTGGGCCCGATGCCCAGCTCCCTGGCCACCACGCTGGAGGTCAAAACGCCCTTATAGGACCTGGCCAGCTCAAGCACCTTGGCTATGTCCTCTTCCGCCACCTCCTGCCCGGAGACGTTGGCCGCCTCGGCAGCGGCTTCTTCCTCACGGCCTTCCACGGCCATGGGAACGGGAGGCGCTCTTGAGCTGGAGAGGAGGGGGGCGATCAAAATGGCCAAGCAGACGAGCCAGGCCCAGGCCCCCAGGGGGTTGTTGAAGCAGTAGAGGACGATGCCCATGAGAGCCAGGAGGAGGTTGGCCAAGGCCGCGTGCTCCAGGCTGATGTTCCTCCTCGCGTGGAGGACGGCGAGCCCGGCCGCGATGAAGAGGGCGAGGACGGCGGCCAAGAAGACAGCTTCTAGCCAGCCCAGCGATGCCGAGAGGATGCCCAGTAGGGCCGTGAAGAGGCACAAGAAGGAAACGAGGCCGTCGGCTATGGCCTTCCCCCTGCTCATCAGCGGGTGATCTGCTACATGGCGCCTTTTAAACTTGACCCTGCCAGCTCTCCTTTTTAGGTAGCAACCGCAGGTGGCCTAGGGGAGGGCCAAGAGCTCCCTTGGACGAGCAGGTGCCGAGGCCCGAGGACTACTTCCCCTACCCGGAGTTCAGGCGCCACCAGCGCGAGGTAGTGGAGTTCGCCTATCACGTCCTGGCGAGCGGCTGGATAGGGCTCCTGAACGCCCCCTGCGGCATAGGGAAGAGCGTGGCCGCCCTCACGGCCTACCTCATGGCCCGTGATGCCGACCTCATGGGGCCGAGCGGGAAGCTCATGGTGCTCACCCGCACGAAGGCCCAGCTTGAGATATACGTGCGCGAGGTCAGGCGCATCAGGAATGTATTGGGCATCGACATCAAGGCCGCGGTCTTCGCTAGCAGGCAGGACATGTGCCCCCTCAGGCTTGAGAGCCCCTCCCTGGCGAAGGCGA